>NZ_RZPI01001128.1:0-890 GCF_003998715.1 Mesorhizobium sp. M7A.F.Ca.CA.002.15.2.1 | reverse complement strand
AGCCAGGCATGATCGATCCGCCGCGCTGGCATGGAGACACGTCGCCCAAATTGTCCTACAAATAGCGGCCACTTTCGGGCGGCCCTCCCCAGCCCTTTCCCAATGCAATCGCGAGGACGACATGGAATACCGCACCCTCGGCCGTTCCGGCCTGAAAGTATCGACACTGACCATGGGGACCATGACGTTCGGTGGCGCCGGTGCTTTTTCGGCGGTCGGCAAGACCGATCTCGACGAAGCGCGCCGGATGATCGATCTCTGTATCGACGCCGGCATCAATGTCATCGACACCGCCAATGTCTATTCGAACGGCATTTCCGAAGAAATCATCGGCGAAGCGCTCGGCGGCAAGCGCAAGGGCGACGTGCTGATCGCCTCCAAGGCACGGATGCGGATCGGCAAAGGTCCAAACGACGAAGGCCTGTCGCGCCATCACCTGATTCGGGAATGCGAGAAGAGCCTGAAGCGGCTCAAGACCGACGTCATCGACATCTATTTCCTGCACGAATGGGATGGCGTGACGCCGCTGGAGGAAACCATCGGCGCGCTCGACACGCTGGTTGCCCAGGGCAAGATCCGCTATGTCGGCTGCTCCAACTATTCCGGCTGGCAGGTGATGAAGGCGCTCGGCATCAGCGACAGCCGTCATCAGCCGCGCTTCATCACGCAGCAGATCCACTACACGCTGGAAGCGCGCGAAGCGGAGTACGAACTGCTGCCGATTTCCGTCGACCAGGGGCTGGGCGTTCTGGTCTGGAGCCCGCTTGCCGGCGGATTGCTGTCCGGCAAATACCGCCGTGACAGCCCCACCGCCCGCCAACTCGCGGGCTGGTCGGAACCACCGATCCGCGACGAGGACCGGCTGTGGCGGATCGTCGATGTGCTTGTGG
>NZ_RZPI01001127.1:0-900 GCF_003998715.1 Mesorhizobium sp. M7A.F.Ca.CA.002.15.2.1 | reverse complement strand
GGTCTCTACGTGTCCGCTTCGGTCGGGGTTGCCGTGGGTGGCGAGGGCGGCAACGGAGGCAATGGTGGAAAGGTAACGGTTCGGGCTGATGGCAACCTGATTGCCGACACCGACGCAGCCGGTTCCGGCGGCATCGTTGCCCAGTCCATCGGCGGCGGCGGCGGCAATGGCGGCCGCGCTGCCACGATTTCGGGTGCAGCCAGCACGGGGGTCAGCGTTTCACTCGGTGTCACTGTTGGTGGCTGGGGTGGCGACGGTGGCAAGAGCGACCTCGTCATCGTCGACAGCGGCATGAATGGCGGCGGCAGCATCGTTACCAAAGGCGCCAACGCGATCGGCATCCTCGCGCAATCGGTGGCCGGTAGCGGCGGCAATGGCGGCGATTCCTGGGGAGCTGCAGGCGGCTTCGGGGTCAACGCCAGCATCAATGCGACAGTCACCATCGGTGGCGGCGGCGGCAAGGGCAACATCAGCGGCGATGTCGCCGTTCACAACGCCATGACGATCAAGACGGGTGGGGACATGAGCGCCGCGATCGTTGCCCAGTCGATCGGCGGCGGCGGCGGCAACGGCGGAGCGACCAATGGCGCGACGGCCGATCTCGGTACAGAAAACGGCGTCAACGTCGCCGTCAACGTTGGTGTCGGCGGGGCGGGTGGCACAGGCAACAAGTCCGGTGCCGTGGATGTTACGAATTCCGCCAATTTGACCACCGACGGCGACTATTCGTCCGGCATTGTTGCCCAATCGATCGGCGGCGGTGGCGGCATGGGCGGTGCGACAAACACGCAGGCCTTCCACGTCGGCGGCACCGCCGGCACGAGCGTTACCGCAAATGTCAGCATCGGCGGCAATGGCGGCGAAGGCAACGATGCCGCCTGTGCCGCGGACGCCGGTGGC
>NZ_RZPI01001126.1:0-907 GCF_003998715.1 Mesorhizobium sp. M7A.F.Ca.CA.002.15.2.1 | reverse complement strand
GTCCAGGCTAGCGCAGCAGGTGATCATCGTGCTGATCCCGCCACTGGCGCTGATCTTCCTGGTGCTGGGCACCATCTTCCTGGGCATCGCCACGCCGACCGAAGGCGGCGCCATGGGCTCGGTCGGCGCCTTGTTCATGGCGGCGGCCAAGGGGCGCTTGTCGCTTGACGTCGTTAAGCAGGCACTGGCCTCGACGACAAGGCTGTCGTCCTTCGTGCTGTTCATCCTGATCGGCGCACGGGTGTTCTCGCTGACCTTCTACGGCGTCAACGGCCACATCTGGGTCGAGCACCTTTTGACGTCGCTGCCGGGCGGCGAGGTCGGCTTCCTGATCGGCGTCAACATGCTCGTCTTCTTCCTCGCCTTCTTCCTCGATTTCTTCGAACTGGCGTTCATCATCGTACCGCTGCTGGCGCCCGCCGCCGACAAGCTCGGTATCGACCTGATCTGGTTCGGCGTGCTCCTGGGCGTCAACATGCAGACCAGCTTCATGCACCCGCCCTTCGGCTTCGCGCTGTTCTATCTGCGTTCGGTGGCCGCGCGCGTGCCCTATCTCGATCGTCTCACCGGCAAACAAATCGCGCCGGTGACGACCGGCCAGATCTATTGGGGCGCGGTGCCCTTTGTCTGCATCCAGGTGATCATGATCGGGCTGACCATCGCCTTCCCGCAAATGGTGATGCACTACAAGGGAACGACCGTCGATCCGGGCACCATCGACTACAAGGTACCGGAGGTGCCCGGCCTGTCGCCGCTGGGCACGCCGCCGGCGGATGGAGCGGCGCCCGCTGGTGGCGCCACGGCGCCGGCCGCTCCTGACCTTTCGCAACCGCCCAGTTTCGGCGATCCGACACCGGCAAAGCCGGCAGCGCCACAGCCCGACCTGTCGCAACCGCCAAGCTTCAAC
>NZ_RZPI01001125.1:0-910 GCF_003998715.1 Mesorhizobium sp. M7A.F.Ca.CA.002.15.2.1 | reverse complement strand
CCACTAGACGGACATGACAAATACTGGAGTAATTAAAATGACCAAGATCGCTCTTACCGCCGCCGCCATCCTCGTTGCCACGGGCACTGCTTTTGCCGGCAGCGACAATTATGGCTCGGCCAACGCCAATCAGCCTGCCGTCGCTGTCGACCATTCGATCACCGCTTCGGTCTCCAAGTCGACGCAGACCGTCCAGGCCCCCGCTTCGCAGGGCGCTGACCGCAACCTCTTCGGCCGCTAATCGCGACTGCCGATATCGACCCAAACTTGAACTCAGGAGTAATTAAAATGACCAAGATCGCTCTTACCGCTGCCGCCATCCTCGTTGCCACGGGCACTGCTTTTGCCGGCAGCGACAATTATGGCTCGGCCAACGCCAATCAGCCTGCCGTCACCGTCGACCAGTCGGCCACTGCTTCGATCTCCAAGTCGACGCAAACCGTCCAGGCCCCCGCTTCGCAGGGCGCTGACCGCAACCTCTTCGGCCGCTAATCGCGACTGCCGATATCGACCCAACATTGAACTCAGGAGTAACTAAAATGACCAAGATCGCACTCACCGCCGCCGCCATCCTCGTTGCCACGGGCACCGCTTTTGCCGGCAGCGACAACTACGGCTCTTACAATGCCAACCAGCCTGTTGCGAACCAGTCCGTGTCCGACATCGACACCACGCACACCGGCTCGATCCCGAAGTCCGTAAAGACGCAGGGTGATGCCAATGCCAACGTGCCGGCTCAGTCGGGTCAGGGCATCTGGGGTCGTTGATTTCTGAAGTCTGCGACCACAAAGAGCGGTGGGCCTTGCCCGCCGCTCTTGTTTTTTATGCATGAGCAGGATTTCGGCCGACGGCATCGGTGTCGGAGCGCCGATCGTAAATCGAACCAGCTGGTTCAATTTATGTTGACGAA
>NZ_RZPI01001124.1:0-916 GCF_003998715.1 Mesorhizobium sp. M7A.F.Ca.CA.002.15.2.1 | reverse complement strand
CGGCATAGCCGAGGAACACCGTCTTGACGACGAAATCCTTGTCGATGGCATGTGCGATCGCCTGCCGCACTTTGACGTCGGCCAGTTCCTTGCGGCGATGATTGATCTCGACGACGAGTTGATAGGTCAGCCCTTCGTAACCCTTGGTGATCACTTTCAGCCCCGGCACTTTCGAGATGCGGTCGAGGTCGGCCAGCGGCACGGCGGAAAAGGCCGCCAGCTGGATCTCTCCGGCCTCCAGCGCGCTGGCCGCGGACGTGCGATCCGGCAGCACCTGATAGATGATCTCATCGAGATAGGGCTCGTCCTTGCCCCAGTAGTCGGTGTTTTTGGTCAGCCGGTAATACTGGCCGGCCTTGTACTCGCCGAATTTGAACGGTCCGGTGCCGATGGGCGCGTTGTTGGCCGGGTTGTCCTCGATCTTGCCGACCTCGTAGATGTGCTTCGGCACCACGCTGCTCAGCGCCGGCAGCGCGTTGCGGATCAGCTGGAACGGCGTCGGCTTGGCGAATTTGAACACACCGGTGAGATCGTCGGGGGTCTCGACGCTGGCCAGGTCCTTGAACACGGTGCGGCCGAGGTTCTGCAGCGGCTTCCAGATCTGCAGCGCCGAGAAGGCCACGTCGGCGGAGGTGAACGGCTTGCCGTCATGCCATTTGACGCCGTCGCGCAGTTTGAACGTCACCGAGAGCCCGTCGGCGGCACCCTCCCAGCTCAGCGCCAGCCTTGGCGCGAGTCCGTCCTTGCCGTCGTAGGAGGCTTCGGCCAGCGTTTCGACGATCTTGCTGGAGATGAAGAAGACGCCGTTGGAAGCGACGATCGCCGGGTTGAGGTTGCGCGGTTCGGAATCTGCGGCAAGCACAAGCCGCCCGCCCTTCTTCGGCGTCTGCGCCCAGCCCGGTGTCGGCATGGCGGT
>NZ_RZPI01001123.1:0-920 GCF_003998715.1 Mesorhizobium sp. M7A.F.Ca.CA.002.15.2.1 | reverse complement strand
GGGGATAGCGGTGCCGGAATCGACCACCGCGTCGGCCGGCTTGGTGAAGAAGAAGGGCGGATCACGCTCGTCATTGCCGAATTCGCGGGCATGCGCCGCGTAGTTGCGGCCGACGCAGTAGATACGGCGCACCGCAAAACGATCGGACGAGCCGGCAACGGCCACCGATGCGGTTGCGGGCAGGGGAAGGACGAATTCTGTCATCAAGGGTCTCTGCTTGGTTGCCGGAACATTCGACCGATTTGGGGGCCTGGACAAGGCGATTTGGTCGAGAAAGTGCCGGCGGCACTTTCCGCCGGAGATGGCGATATACTATTTGGCAATAATCTGGCCATGGTGGAGAGGTTATTCTAATCGCTCACGAACTGAAATGAACCCCATGACCGCAACCCACGATCGCGCCCGGTTTCTGATCATCGACGACCATCCGCTGTTTCGTGAGGCGCTGCACAGCGCCGTGCAGATGGCCTATCCGGAAGTCGACACGGTGGAGGCGCGCTCGATCACCGAGGCGCTCGATCTTCTGGCCGATGCCAAGCCGTTCGACCTCGCGCTTCTCGACCTCTCGATGCCCGACGTGCACGGTTTTGACGGCCTGCTGCAACTCCGGACCCGCTATCCGCGCCTGCCCGTGGTGATCGTCTCTGGTTACGAGGAGCCGAAGATCATTTCCGAAGCGCTGTCCTATGGCGCTGCCGGCTTCATCCCGAAATCGGCGCGCAAGAGCGACCTCGCCGCAGCCATCCGCTCGGTGATGGAAGGCGCGATCTATGTGCCGGAGACCTACGAAGGCCGGCCGCCGGACGCCGACAGCGCCGACCGCGCCGACATGGTGCAGCGCCTGTCGACGCTAACGCCGCAGCAACTGCGCGTGCTGCAGATGCTGCGCCAGGGCCTGCTCAACAAGCAGATCGCCTACG
>NZ_RZPI01001122.1:0-920 GCF_003998715.1 Mesorhizobium sp. M7A.F.Ca.CA.002.15.2.1 | reverse complement strand
ATGGAAGAGAAGCTGCGCTTCGCTATCCGTGAAGGCGGCCGCACCGTCGGTGCCGGCATCGTCGTCACCATCAAAGAGTAATTTGGACTTAAACCGATCTGTCGCGGGCGCGGGAGTTGCCCGCGCCGCGCCAGAACAAGGAAGTGACGCATGAACGGACAGAATATCCGCATCCGCCTTAAGGCGTTTGACCACCGCGTGCTCGACGCCTCGACGAAGGAAATCGTGTCGACGGCCAAGCGTACCGGTGCAAACGTCCGCGGCCCCATTCCGCTGCCGACGCGGATCGAAAAGTTCACGGTCAACCGGTCGCCTCACGTCGACAAGAAGAGCCGCGAGCAGTTCGAGATGCGCACGCACAAGCGTCTGCTCGACATCGTCGATCCGACCCCGCAGACGGTCGATGCTTTGATGAAGCTCGATCTGGCCGCCGGCGTCGACGTCGAGATCAAGCTCTAAGGGAATGAGAGCGCGGTAAGGGGCGGTGCCCCTGGCCCGGAACTCTAAAGGAATTGAACCGATGCGTTCAGGTGTGATTGCAAAGAAGGTGGGAATGACCCGCATCTATAACGATGCCGGGGAACATGTTCCCGTCACCGTTCTCCTGATGGAGAACTGCCAGGTCGTGGCCCAGCGCACGCAAGAGAAGAATGGCTACACCGCCGTTCAGCTCGGCGTTGGCCTTGCCAAGGTGAAGAACACGTCGAAGGCGATGCGCGGCCATTTCGCGACCGCTTCCGTCGAGCCGAAGGCGAAGGTCGCCGAGTTCCGCGTCTCCGCCGACAACATGATCGATGTCGGCGCCGAGATCACCGTCGAGCACTTCGTCGCCGGCCAGAAGGTCGATGTGACGGGCACGACGATCGGCAAGGGCTTTCAGGGCGTCATCAAGCGCCACCACATGGGCGGTGGCCGTGCAA
>NZ_RZPI01001121.1:0-920 GCF_003998715.1 Mesorhizobium sp. M7A.F.Ca.CA.002.15.2.1 | reverse complement strand
GTGTAGATCGGGCGCTGTTCCATCAACTTCTTCAGCCGCTCGGCAAGGGAGGATTTGCCGCCGCCCACCGGGCCGAGCAAATAGAGGATTTGCTTGCGCTCCTCGAGCCCCTGGGACGCATAGCGAAAATAGCCGGCGATGCGCTCGATTGTATCCTCCATGCCGTAGAAATCGGCGAAGGAGGGGTACACTTTCAGGGTCCGGTTGGAGAAAATACGGCCGAGCCGCTCATCCTTGCTGGTGTCGACCAGGTTCGGCTCGCCGATCGCCTCGACCATCCGTTCAGGCGCCGAGGCATACATCGACTTGTCCTCGCGGCAGGCAAGGAGATATTGCTGGATGCTGATCTCTTCCTGCGCCGCGTTGGTGTAAATTTCCGAAAAGAGATCGAAGACGTCAGACTGGTTCTCTCGCATGATGCTTTTGCCCTCGGAGCCGCTGTGGCTTCCATTCGGCTCGTCTCGCATTCAACTGCCGGGGGGCACCGTTTGTTCCCTTCATGTGAAGAGGTGGCCGCGATCTTAAGGATTGAGGCTACTCCGCGAGACCAAAGCGCTCGTTGCGGAGCCGTATTCAGCGGGTAGCGGGTGTGTTGCGAACCCCTGACTGGACGGCTGGGGCGGCCGCGTGCAGTCTTGCCTTGCCAGGAGACAATGATGATCGATCGACGAAGCCTGATCATGGCCTCCATGGCGGCGATGCTGCCGTTGGAAGCGTCGGCCGCGTGGAAAACACGCCGGCCCACGCCAGAAACCTTCGACTACGGGCCGGCCAAGCTCGACATCTACGCGCCCGATGGTGCAACCGGCCTGCCGGTCGTGTTTTTCGTTCATGGCGGCACCTGGCAGTTTGGCAAACGCAGTCAGGTGGACGCCAAACCGGCCTTCCTGCTCGCCAACGGCTTCTGCTTCGTCTCCATC
>NZ_RZPI01001120.1:0-925 GCF_003998715.1 Mesorhizobium sp. M7A.F.Ca.CA.002.15.2.1 | reverse complement strand
CCTGTGGTGGCGCCCGAGATCGAGTTCTACCTGGTGCGCAAGAATCCCGACCCGGACTATCCGCTGACCCCGCCGGTTGGCCGGTCGGGACGCGCGATCGGCGGCGGCGCCGGCTATTCGATCGCCGGCGTCAACGAATTCGACGAACTGATCGACGACATCTACCATTTCTCCGAAAGCCAGGGCCTGGAGATCGATACGCTGATCCACGAGGAAGGTGCCGGCCAGTTGGAGATCAATCTGCGCCATGGCGACCCGATCGAACTGGCCGACCAGGTGTTCATGTTCAAGCGCACCATTCGCGAGGCGGCGCTGAAGCACGAGATCTACGCCACCTTCATGGCCAAGCCGATCCAGGGGCAACCCGGCTCCGCCATGCACATCCATCAGTCGATCATCGACAAGAAGACCGGACAGAACATCTTTTCGGCCGCTGACGGCTCGGAAACCGACGATTTTTTCCACTTTATCGGCGGCATGCAGAAGCATGTGCCGAACGCGCTGGTGATGTTCGCGCCCTATGTCAATTCCTACCGCCGGCTGACACAGGCGGCGTCGGCGCCGGTCAACAACAAATGGGGCTATGACAACCGCACCACGGCGTTTCGCGTGCCACGCTCGGATCCGGCGGCACGGCGCGTCGAAAACCGCATCCCGTCCTCCGATGCCAATCCCTATCTGGCGCTGGCGGCATCGCTTGCCTGCGGGCTGATCGGCATCACCAACAAGATCAAGGCCGAGCCCCCGGTCCTGACAACGGCCAATGCCGACGAGATCGACCTGCCGCGCGGCCTGCTTGAAGCCGTCGACCTGTTCGAGGGCGACGAGGAACTCTGCGCTCATCTGGGCAAGTCGTTCGCCGCGACCTATGCGGCGATCAAGCGCGCGGAATTCGAGACCTTCATGGAAGTGATCAGTCCGTGGG
>NZ_RZPI01000111.1:0-10997 GCF_003998715.1 Mesorhizobium sp. M7A.F.Ca.CA.002.15.2.1 | reverse complement strand
TCGATATGGTCCGGCCTGTTCCGGATTTCGGCCGAATCCGGCCAAACCCTGCAGGCGCAGATCCGCCAGGCCATCGTAGCCGCCATTCTCGACCGCCAGATCGCCGCTTCGATGCCGCTCCCTTCCTGCCGCATCCTGGCCGAAAAACTCGGCGTCGCGCGCGGAACCGTGGTGCTGGCGTTCCAGCAGCTCGTCGACCAGGGTTTCCTGGTGGCGCGCGAGCGGCGTGGCCATTTCGTCAATCCCGATGTGCTGGCGACACCGGCCAAGCCGCACCAGAAGGCGCCCGACCAGGCCAATGAGATCGACTGGAAGGCACGCCGCAAGATCGCCGCAAGCGACATGCCGCCGCCGGCCAAGCACGAGAACTGGATCAAGTCGTCCTATCCTTTCGTCTACGGGCAGTTCGACCCGGCGCTGTTCCCGACCGCTGAATGGCGCGAGTGCAACCGCATGGCGCTTGCCGTGCTGGAAATCCGCAACTGGGCATCCGATATGGTCGACCGTGACGATCCGCTGCTGATCGAGCAGATCCAGGCGCGGCTCCTGCCCCGGCGCGGCATCTTCGCCAATCCCGACGAGATCATCGTCACGCTGGGCGCCCAGAACGCGCTCTACATGCTGGCGACGCTGCTGATGTCCAAGGGCTCCAAGGTGGCGATGGAGGACCCCGGTTACCCCGACGCGCGCTCGATCTTCCGCCTTGCGGGCGCAGAGATACAGCCGGTGCCGGTCGACCAGTCCGGCATCGTAACTGCTTCTATTCCCAATGATTCCGGCTTCGTCTTCGTCACGCCCAGCCATCATTGCCCGACCATGGTGCCGTTGTCGGCGGAACGGCGGCAGGATCTTCTGGCGCGCGCCAACCGCTACAACCAGATCATCATCGAGGACGGCTATGACAGCCAGCTTCTCGACGAGGCACCGCAGCAAGCGCTGAAGAGCCTCGATCGTTCCGGCCGCGTGGTCTATGTCGGCTCGATGTCCAAGACGCTGGCTCCCGGCCTGCGGCTCGGCTACATCGTGGCGTCTGCCGGACTGATCGCGGAGCTCCGGGCGCTGCGCCGCTTCATGCTGCGTCATCCGCCGGCCAACAATCAGCGCGCCGTCGCACTGTTCCTGTCGCTCGGCCACCACGAGGCGCTGGTGCGGCGGCTGTCGTCAGCCTTCGACGAGCGGCGCAAGCGGCTGGTCCATGCGATTTCCGCCTTCCTGCCGGAATGGCGCTCGACCGATTCGGCCGGCGGTACGTCGCTGTGGCTCGAAGGGCCGCGCGGCACCGATTCGCGCGGGCTTGCCGAGGCAGCGGCCTCGCGCAGCGTCATCATCGAGCCAGGCGACCGCTTCTTCGATCGCACTGAAAAGCCTTCGCGTTTCATGCGGCTGGGCATCTCGTCGATCGCGCTACAGCACATCGAGCCAGGCATCCGCGAACTGGCCACGGCCGCCGGACGCAGACCCGCGGCCGCCTGATCCATCATCGACCTCTCGTGACCGGAGCCGCTCGCAGCGGCTCCGGTATTTTAGTTCTGGCACATGGAACTGAGCCAGCTGGCCCATAGGATGGGCCAGTGCCGGCGGCATAGTCGGCGTCATCAGGGGAAGAAGCAGGCCGATGGTGGACCAACCGCCACGAGTTCCTGCCGACGAAGTTGGAGTGCTTCCATGCCAGTGGCTGTCGAACAGCAGGACACGCCGGCGAACCGTCGTCCACAACGCTCCGGTCTTCGCGAAACAGGACATGCCATGCGATCATCTCCCCTGGTGGAGGATGCCAGACCACAGCACAAGGCCATCGAGGGCGGCGGCTACGGGCCGCTTCGCGGGGATGACCGCGAGCGTATCCACGAAGGCGTGCTGACGCTTCTGGAGACAGTGGGTTTCGCCAACGCCATTCCTTCCTGCATAAAGGTGCTGACCAAGGTGGGGGCGATCCATGGCGACGATGGCCGGGTCCGCTTTCCGCGCGCGCTCGTGCTCGACACCATCAAGCGGGCGGCACGACATTTCACGCTTCATGGCCAGGACCCCAGGCACGACATGGTGGTCCAGGGCAAGCGCGTGCACTACGGCACGGCAGGCATCGCCGTGCACCTGGTGGATCTGGAGAAGCGTGAGTACCGCGAATCCAAGCTGCAGGATATTTATGATGCCGCCCGCATCGTCGACGGGCTGGACAACATTCATTTCTTCCAGCGGCCGATGGTGGCGCGCGACATCGCCGATCCGCTCGAGATGGATTTCAACACGCTTTATGCCTGTGTGATGGGAACATCGAAGCACGTCGGAACATCCTTCACGGTGCGTGAGAACGTGAAGCCTGCACTTGAAATGCTGTACGCCATCGCCGGAGGCGAGGAGAATTTCCGCGCCCGGCCATTCGTTTCCAACTCCAATTCATTCGTCGTGCCGCCGATGAGGTTCGCCGAGGATGCCTGCGGCGTGCTCGAGGCCTGCGTCGAAGGCGGCATCCCGATCCTGCTGCTGTCGACCGGCCAGTCGGGCACGACGGCACCCGCCGCGATGGCCGGCGCCGTCGTGCAGGCAGTGGCCGAAGTGCTGGCCGGCCTGGTCTATGTCAACGCGCTCAAGCCCGGCCATCCGGCGATCTTCGGCGCATGGCCGTTCATGTCCGACCTGCGCACCGGCGCCATGGCCGGCGGGTCGGCCGAGCAGTCGGTGGCAACGGCGGCCTGTGCCCAGATGGCGCAATTCTACGACCTGCCCGGTGGCTCCGCCGCCGGCATGACGGATTCGAAATTGCCCGATATTCAGTCCGGCTACGAAAAGGGCATCACCAATGTGATGGCCGGCCTCTCCGGCCTCAACCTCGTCTATGAGGCGGCCGGCATGCATGCCTCGCTGCTCGGCTTCTGCCTGGAGAGCCTGGTCATCGACAACGACATGCTCGGTCATTGCCTGGGCTGCGCGCGTGGCATCGACGTGACTGACGAGGCCCTGTCGATCGACAGCATCGCGGAGGTCTGCCTCAAGGGTCCAGGCCACTATCTCGACAACGAACAAACGCTCAAGCTGATGCAGACCGAGCACTTCTATCCTGCCCTCGGCGATCGTTCCTCGCCGAAGGAATGGAACGAAAAAGGCCGGCCTGATATATTGCTGCGTGCGATCACCGAGAAGAAGCGCATTCTTGCCGAACGATTTCCGCGCCATGTGCCAAAACAGGTCGACGACAGATTGCGTGCCCGTTTCGGCAACCTGATCCACCTGCCGCGCACGCATATGGGCGGCTGACCGGAGACAAGTCTCGTGCAGCCATACAGCCATACACGACCAACCATCGGGCAGAACGACAAATGAGTGTGCATCCTATCCAGCAAGCCCCCACCGACGGCGACGCGATCGATCGGCTGGTGGCATCTCATCGGCCAGGCCACGGCCTGGTGCGTGCCTTCTATCATGACCCGGCGATCTTCGAGCGCGACATGGAACGGGTCTTTCGCCGCCACTGGCATTGCCTGGCCCACGCCAGCGTTATCCCGAACCCCGGCGATTTCGAGCTGTTCAAACTGGGCGACGAGGCGGTCATCCTGACACGCGGCATGGATGGCACCGTGCATGCCATGCTCAACGTCTGTCGCCACCGCGGCGCCGAGGTCTGCACCAAGCAGAAGGGCAACGCGAAGATGTTCGTGTGCCCCTACCACGCCTGGGCCTATTCCAATGACGGATCGTTGCGCGCTGCCCGCCTGATGCCAAAGGATTTCGACCGCACGGCGCACGGGCTGAAGAAGCTTCATGTCCGCGTCGCATCCGGTCTGGTCTTCATTTCCTTCGCCGAGACGCCGCTCGATTTCGATCCGATCGAACAGTCGCTGCGAACGAGCTGCGGCCAGTATGGCTGGGGCGACGCCAAGGTTGCGTATCGTCAGTCCTATCCGCTCGACGCCAACTGGAAGCTCGCCGTCGAGAACTATGTCGAATGTTACCATTGCGGGCCGGCGCATCCGGAATATTCGCAGACGCATGCGCTGGAAAAGCCGGCAGAAATGATCGAGCAGCTCAATGCGGCGATGGAGCAACGCACCTGCGCGCTCGGCATCGAGATCGGCAGCGCCAACCGCTGGCAGAACTCGGCGGCCGGCCAGGAAGCAATCCACACCTTCCGCTATGCGCTCTATGACGGCGTTTCGAGCGGCAGCCAGGATGGATCGCCGGTGGCCCCGCTGATGGGACGCTTCTCCGACTATGACGGTGGCGTCACTTCCATCCATCTCGGCGGCACGACCTTCCTCGTATGCTATCCCGATCACGGCATGATCTACCGCTTCATCCCGAAAACGGCTGGCACCTGCGAGATGGAGCTGATCTGGCTGGTGCGCGGCGACGCGGTCGAGGGCCAGGATTACGATCTGGAGAAGCTGACCTGGCTGTGGAAGATCACCACCGAAGAGGACAAGAAGATCATCGAGCACACCGCGCGCGGCGTGCGCTCGCACTATTTCGTGCCCGGACCTATCGCGCCGATGGAATACAACGAACTGCGCTACATCGGCTGGTATCTCGAGGAGATCAGCCGGGCCTGAACGGCTCGGCTGCCTTAGAGCATTCACCGTTTCACGGAAACGGCGATCTGCTCTAACTCTTTGTTTTGACGCAATTCTAGACGGAAAACCGCTCACACTTTTCCTAGAATTGCTCTAGGAGAATCAGGCAGATCTTGCCTTTCGCGTCATTCCGCGCTGAGCCCGTATCGGTCGACGACTTCGGGGTTGATGAGCTTGGCATGCAGCGTCATCAGCACGATCTGCGCGTCGAGGCTGTCACCGGCTTCAAGCGCCGCCTCGATGCGGCGCTCGGCTCCCAGCGTCCGCTCATGGCCATTGGCTTGCTCGAAGGTTTCGGGACCCGCGATGCAATAGCTGCATAATTGTGCCACCGACGCATAGGTGCCCGGTGGCGGCTCGTCGGGCCAGCGATCCTTCATGAGATTGACGAGGGTAAGCTTCACGCCCTCCGGCACAAGGGCTGGATGCAGATCGGCGCCGCGCAATGCATCGTCGAGCTGCCTCAAGTCGCCCGAACGGCCGAACACTCCGAGGAAGCCGAGGGAAGATCGCCGTCCGGCCATGATGTTTCCTTCCATTTCCAGCCCACTTAGGTGGTGGGCAAGCGGATTGCAAAGGCGGTGCTGTCTAACCAGCCGCCGCCAGCAAGATCCCTGCAAGGGCGGATAGCGCGAGTGTCGGCAGCATGCCGACTTTCAGCTTCAGGATGGCGACCATGGCGGCCACGGAAAGCAAGGCCGCGCGCCAGTCGATCGACGAAGGCACCGGCACGTTCATGCCAAGGCCCGTTGCGTGCACCTCACGGAAGATGACGTGCAAGGCAAACCATAGGGCCAGATTCATAATTACCCCGACAACGGCGGCGGTGATCGCGCCCAGTGCGGCCGACAGTGCCTTGTTGCCGCGCAAGGCCTCGATGTAGGGCGCACCGAGGAATATCCAGAAGAAGCAAGGCGTGAACGTCACCCACAGAGTGAGCAAAGCCCCCAGCGATCCGGCAACCAACGGGTCCAGCGAGCCGGAATGGCGGAACGCGGCGATGAAGCCGACGAACTGCAGCACCAGGATGAGCGGCCCTGGCGTGGTTTCGGCGAGCCCAAGGCCATCGACCATTTCACCCGGCACCAGCCAGCCGAAGGACTGGACGGCTGCCTGTGCGACATAAGCGAGGACCGCATAGGCGCCACCGAAGGTGACGACAGCCATGAGACTGAAGAACCGGCCTATCTCGGTCCAGACGCTTGCAGAGCCGGTGAACCACCAGATCAAAAGAACAGGCCCGAGCCAGAGCGGCAGCCAGATCGCGACGGTGCGCGGTGCATGCCATCTGGTCGGTTTGACATGGGCCAGTTCGCCACGCTCGAACATCAGGTCGACCGCTCCCTTGAAGTCGGCAACATCGTCCTTGCCATGGGCCGAGCCGAAAAACAGGGCGGGAGCAATGCGATCCCCCAGCCATCCCGTCAGGCCGGCTAGCAGGACGATGAGCGGAAAGGGCACATTCAACGCATAGATGGCGATGAACGCCGCGACCGCGATCGACACCATGACCCGGTTCTTGAGGGCACGCCGGCTGATCCGGACCACCGCCTCGACGACAATGGCAAGCACAGCCGCCTTGACCCCGAAAAACAGCGCCGCGACAAGCGGCACGTCGCCATAGAGGACGTAGAGGCTGCTCAAGGCGAGCATGACGAGCGCGCCCGGCAAGACGAACAGGATGCCGGCGACAAGGCCGCCGGCCGTCCTGTGCAGCAGCCAACCGATGTAGATGGCGAGTTGCTGGGCTTCCGGGCCAGGCAGCAGCATGCAGTAGTTCAGCGCGTGCAGGAAACGCCGCTCACCGATCCAGCGCCGCTCCTCGACCAGTTCCTTGTGCATCAGCGCGATCTGCCCGGCCGGACCGCCAAAGCTGAGCAATCCGATTTTCGCCCAGACCTTCACGGCCTCGGTGAAGGTCGGTGCAGCCGGCACCGGGACGGTTCCCGCCTTATTGTCCGGGACAAGAGCGGTCACGACGGCTTACCCGCAGCCGGCCAGTTGTGCGTTTCTTCGGTGGCGTCGCGACACCAGCGGAAGAACGCGTCGTAGAGCAGCATGCCTGCTTCCAGTTGTTCCAGATCGTCGCGGTACATACGCGACAGACCAAGCGAGGCAGCCAGAAAGCCGGCCGCCTGAGGCACCAGGTCAAGGCTTGCAGTGTCGGCCGCCCGCACGATTGCAGCGAGGCGATCGAGCGCCGCGGATTCCAGCCCGAACTCCTCGATCATCGTGTCGAAGGTGCAGCGCTCGCCGCGATGGCTCCAAAACACATTGTCGATGTCGAACGGCACGGCCTGAAAGCGGTCGGCAACAGCCAACACTTCAGCGGGTTCGACGAACAGGAACACCGCGTCGGGGTCGACGAAACGCCGGATCAGCCACGGGCAAGCGATGCGGTCGACCTTCGGGCGCGATCGCGTCACCCAGACGTTGGCGCCCTTTTCATTGCGTGGCGACATCTTGGCGGTGCGGGCCAAAAGCCCTCCGGCATCGCGCCAGGCCTCAAACCCGCCTTCGAGAGATTCAGCTGATATCCCCTCATGGCGCAGCCATGCGGCCACGCCTTGCGAGAGCTTTTGCCCCCTCTGGCAAACGACGGCCACCGGCTTGCCGGCGAACGTGGCCGCCCAGGTTGAAACGGTTTTGAAATCGCGACGGCACGACGCCGGCAACAGCCGCGGATCGGCGTCGAAATCTTCATCTATGCGAACATCGACAACGACTGGGGCGCCCGGCAGACCTATGAGCCGGGACAATTGCGGTACGGTGATAGCGGTTGTTGACGGCATGGCGTCCACCTCCTGAAAAGAGAAGCTTGGACGCGAACGTTGGGCTGACGCCTCACGGGGTCGTCGCGATGCACCCCTTGTCATGATGGTGGATTTGTTGGGCGCGCTTGTCAAGGACGGTGGCCGTTCTCGACCTACCCGGCCGCGATGCAACACGCTGACCGGAAAACCGACGGCGGCCTGATTTGATCAAGCCGCCATCCGTCGATCCAGAATCAATGATTGTCCCTGGGGACACCGCTGGTGTGCGCGACATCCTGGTATTTCACCGCCGGCTTCAGCACCATTCCCTCCGAAAACTGCGCGACCATACCGCGCTGGATCTCCTGCCAGGGCGTCTGGTGCTCGGGATAGTGGAAGCCGCCATTGTTCTGCAGTTCGGCGCGGCGCCGGGTGATCTCGTCGTCGGTGACGAGGATGTCGGCCGTGCCCTTGCGCAAGTCGATGCGGACCCGGTCGCCCGTCTTGAGCAGCGCCAGTCCGCCGCCGATCGCCGCTTCCGGCGAGGCGTTGAGGATCGACGGCGAACCCGACGTGCCCGACTGGCGGCCGTCCCCGATGCAGGCGAGCGCGTGGATGCCCTTCTTGATGAGATAGGCCGGCGGCTGCATGTTGACGACCTCGGCACCGCCGGGATAGCCGACCGGGCCGGCGCCGCGCATGAACAGGATGGTGTGTTCGTCGATGCCTTGCGCCGGGTCGTCGATGCGGGCGTGGTAATCCTCCGGCCCGTCGAAAACCATGGCGTTGCCTTCGAAAGCCTCGGGATCCCTAGGATTGGACAGATAGCGCTCGCGAAACTCGGGCGAGATGCCGCTGGTCTTCATGATCGCCGAATCGAACAGATTGCCCCTGAGGTTGATGAAGCCGGCATTGGCCTTCAGCGGCTTGGCGACAGAGCGGATGACGTCGGGGTTTTCGTTGGCGACGCCCTCGCTATTCTCGCCGATCGACTTGCCGTTGACGGTGCGTGCGCCGGGATGCGGCAACAGGTCGCCCTTCATCAGTTCGGCAATGACCGCCGGCACGCCGCCGGCATGATGGTAGTCCTCGCCAAGATATTCGCCCGTCGGCTGCAAATTGACCAGCAGCGGCACATTGAGGCCGACCGTCTGCCAGTCGTCATTGTCGAGCTTGACACCAAGGTGGCGGGCGATGGCATTGAGGTGGATCGGCGCGTTGGTCGAGCCGCCAATGGCCGAATTGACGACGATGGCGTTCTCGAAAGCCTCTCTCGTCATGATGTCGGACGGCTTCAGATCCTCATGCACCATCTCGACGATGCGTTTTCCGGTCTCATAGGAAATCTGGCCACGCTCGCGGTAGGGCGCGGGAATGGCGGCCGAGCCCGGCAACTGCATGCCAAGCGCCTCGGCCAGCGAGTTCATCGTGGTGGCGGTGCCCATGGTGTTGCAATAGCCGGTGGACGGCGCCGACGAGGCGACGATGTCCATGAACTCGTCATAATCGATCTCGCCGGCCGACAGGCGCTGGCGTGATTCCCAGACGATGGTACCGGAGCCGGTGCGCTTGCCCTTGTGCCAGCCATTGAGCATCGGCCCGACCGACAGCGCGATCGCCGGAATGTTGACGGTGGCCGCTGCCATCAGCAGCGCCGGCGTCGTCTTGTCGCAACCGATGGTCAGCACGACGCCATCGAGCGGGTAGCCGTAAAGCACCTCGACCAGGCTGAGATAGGCAAGGTTGCGGTCGAGCGCTGCGGTCGGGCGCTTGCCGGTCTCCTGGATCGGATGGCAGGGGAACTCGAACGGAATACCGCCCATCGAGACGATGCCTTCGCGCACACGCTTGGCCAGTTCGATATGATGACGGTTGCAGGGCGACAGATCCGAGCCGGTCTGGGCGATGCCGATCAGCGGCTTGCCGGACATCAGTTCGGCGCGCGTCAGGCCGTAATTGAGATAGCGCTCGAGATAGAGAGCCGTCATGCCCGGATTGTCGGGATTGTCGAACCACTCCTGCGAGCGAAATTTTTTCTTATGGGTGGGGGCGCCTGCCATCATGGTCTCCGTATTTGTAAGACAAATCGATATGGCAACGCGCGGGAGCAGGCAAGAGGGCGTGCGGTCGCAACCGGACTTTGGTGCGATAGACACGCACCAAGCCGTGCGTTACGGGTTCGGACAGTCTTGTCCGGGAGGTTTTCATGGCTTTGGTGATCGAAGGCGAGGAGCGCATTGCCGCACCGCTGCAAAAAGTGTGGGAAGCGCTGAACGATCCCGAGGTCTTGAAGGCGACCATTCCCGGTTGCCAGAGCCTGGAGATGAAGTCGCCGACCGAGATGGCGGCAACCGTGGTGGTGAAGATCGGACCGATCAAGGCGACGTTCAACGGCGAAGTGACGCTGAAGAACCTGAAGCCGCCGCACTCCTACACCATCCAGGGCGAAGGCAAGGGCGGCATTGCAGGCTTCGCCAAGGGTGGCGCCGACGTGACGCTGACGGCAGATGGACCCGACGCCACGATATTGAACTACGCGGCCAAGGCCGATGTCGGCGGCAAGATCGCCCAACTCGGCAGCCGGCTGATCGAATCGACCTCGAAGAAACTGGCCGGACAGTTTTTTTCCAGCTTCGGCGAGAAGGTCGGCGCGGCCTAGGCTGCAGAGCGGCGGCTACCGAACAAGCTACTCGAAAACAATACTCGGCACCGCCGCTGCCGCAGCACCACGCTCTTCGTTAACCCGGTCCCAGACCTTCGAGGCGATGTCGCGGTAGATTTTCGCCTCGGCGCCGTCGGGCTTGGAGACGACAACCGGCGTGCCGGCATCCGAGCTTTCGCGAATGCCCATCTCGAGTGGCACCTCGCCGAGGAAGGTGACGCCAAGGCGCTCGGCCTCGCGCCGCGCCCCGCCATGACCGAAGATGTCGTAGCGCTTGCCGGTGTCCGGGGCGATGAAATAGCTCATGTTCTCGACGATGCCGAGCAGCGGCACGTCGACCTTCTTGAACATGTTGAGGCCTTTTCGCGCGTCGATCAGGGCCAGGTCCTGCGGCGTCGAGACGATGACGGCGCCAGCCAGCGGCACCTGTTGGGCCATGGTCAGTTGCGCGTCGCCGGTGCCGGGCGGCATGTCGACGACGAGCACGTCGAGCCGACCCCATTCGACTTCACGCAGCATCTGCGTCAGTGCCGACATCACCATCGGGCCACGCCAGATCATCGGCGTTTCCTCGTCGACGAGGAAACCCATCGACATCACCTTCAGGCCGTAATTCTCCATCGGTTTCAGGATCTTGCCGTCGACGGTCTGCGGCCGGCCGTGGATGTTGAGCAGCCTTGGCATGGACGGGCCGTAGATGTCGGCATCGAGCACGCCGACGCGCAGGCCGTTGGCGGCGAGGCCGAGCGCGATGTTGACGGCGGTGGTCGACTTGCCGACGCCGCCTTTGCCGGAAGCAACGGCAATGATCGCTTCGATACCGGGCACGCCACGCTTGCCCGAGCTGTGCGAGGCCGGCGCGTGCGGAGCCGCACGCGGCGCGGCGGCAGCGGGCGCAGCCGGCGGAACGGGCCTGGGTGCGGGGCGCGATGGAACCGGCGCCTCCATGCCGCCGCCCCTCTTCTCCGCCGTCAGCGCGACGACGGCGCCGGCGACACCGGGGATCGCCTTGAC
>NZ_RZPI01001119.1:0-927 GCF_003998715.1 Mesorhizobium sp. M7A.F.Ca.CA.002.15.2.1 | reverse complement strand
CGGATACGCTTGCCATCACCGGGCCGGCGATCGATTGATCGACCATGATCTGCCTGCTCAGTCCGTGACCTGCCCGCCATAAAGCGAGACAGCGAGGTCGTGGATGGCATCAGCCGTGCGCGGCCCGAAGCCGAGCAGATAGGCGCCGTCGATGCGGATCAGCTTGTGCGCCGTTCCGGCCGGCGTGGAGGCGATCGACGGATTGACGAACAGTTCGTCGTCCGAAACCGGAGGCCCGGCATTGCTCATCATCAGGATCACGTCAGGCCTGGCGGTTATGATCGCCTCGTCGGACATCTGCTTGTAGCCGGAAAAGCCCTCGACCGCGTTGACGCCGCCGGCCAGCTTGACCATGCCGTCGGCGGCGGTCTCGCTGCCGGCCGCCAGAATCTTGCCACCCTGTATCGACAGCACGAACAGGATGCGCTTGCGCTCCTTGATCGAAGCCGTCTGCTTCTCGGCGGCCGTGAGCTTGGCATCGAGCTCCTTGGCCAGCACCTCGGCCTTGGCGTCGACGCCGAGCGCCTTGCCGACGATGCGGACCTTCTCGAGAATGCCTTCGTGGCTGTAGTGCTCGGGCACCTCGATGAACGGCACGCTCGTCTTCTTCAAGACATCGACTGCTTCCTTGGGGCCGCTGCCATGCAGCGCCAGGATGCCGGTCGGGTCGACCGACAGCACACCCTCCGGCGACAGCGCGCGCATATAGCCGACATCGGGCAGCTCAAGCGCCGCCTTTGGGAACCGGCTGGTGGAATCGCGTGCCACCAGATGCTTTTCCTGGCCGAGAGCATAGACGATCTCGGTGATCGAGCCGCCAATGGCCACGATCTTTGAAGGATCGGCAAACACGGCCGTGCCTTCCGCGGCGCTGGCGGGTTGCAGTGCGATAACAGCCATGGAGAGACCGATCACCGGCCCCAAAAT
>NZ_RZPI01001118.1:0-932 GCF_003998715.1 Mesorhizobium sp. M7A.F.Ca.CA.002.15.2.1 | reverse complement strand
GGCCGGATCGGGTGTGCCGCTGTATCCGAAGCCAGGCCAGTCGAATGCAATCGTCCGCCAGCGGTCGGCGAGCGCCGGCATCAGTCGGCGGAATTGGAACGAAGAGCAGGGATAGCCGTGCGGCAAGAGCAAGACAGGTGCTTCTAACGGCCCTGCCTCGCGATAAAAAATGGATAGATCATCCAGTTGCATGCGTCGGTGCGTCGTTGCACCCGGCATTCGGACCTCCGTCGAACAAACCTCGGCTAAACGCGTTTGATCGAGGGATCGTTCCGAATGGGGGAAGCGGACGGTCGGCAATATTCATCTCTTCAAATTCACCACGATGACACCGCCCAGCGCCAGCGCGCCGCCGATTATGCCGAGCAGAGTGGGAACTTCGCCCAGCCAGAAGAAGCCGATCAGCGCGGACATCGGCGAGACCAGATAGAGGAAGTTGGAGGCACGTGCCGCCGGCAGACGCGACAGCGCGGTCGCCCAGGCGGCATAGGCGATGAGGCTGGGCACGATGCCGAGAAAGATGACGGCGCCGAGGCCTGCTGTGTCGGCGACCGCCGCCTGCGAAAAGGCCGACGGCAGGAAGGGGGCCAGGCACAGTGCGCCGAGCACCATGTTCGAAGCCGAAATGGTCAATGGATGATGGCGGGCAAACAGCGGCTTCTGGACGATGGTGTTGACGGCCGAGCACAAGGCCGAACCAAGCACCAACAGAGCACCGGTGTTGAACGACAGGCCATGCCCATCGGCCATGGCGATGATGCCTATGCCGGCGAAGGAAATCACCGTACCGATCCAGGCCACGCCTGAGAAGCGCTCGCCCAGCAATGCCATCGCCATGATGGCGGTGAAGATCGGGCTGACATTGATGATGAAGCCGGCGGCACCGGCCGAGACGGTCAGTTCGCCGAAATTGAGCATGACGGTGTAGAGCG
>NZ_RZPI01001117.1:0-932 GCF_003998715.1 Mesorhizobium sp. M7A.F.Ca.CA.002.15.2.1 | reverse complement strand
GCCTGGCGATCCCGACCCCGCCCCGGTGTTCGAGATCAGGGCCAAGGGCAAGAGCTTTGTCGATTTCCAGCATGACGTAACGGCCGAGGACGTGCGGCTGGCTCACCGGGAAGGCTTTGTCTCGGTCGAGCATCTCAAGCGCTACACCACGCTCGGCATGGCGACCGACCAGGGCAAGAGCTCCAACGTGCCTGGCCTTGCCATCATGGCCGAGGCGCTGGGCAAGCCGATCCCCGAGGTCGGCACGACACGCTTCCGGCCGCCCTTTGCTCCGGTGTCGATCGGCTCGCTGGCTGCCGAGCGTTTTGGCGACCTGAAGCCAGAACGATTGACGCCGATGCATGACTGGCATCTGGCCAATGGCGCGACGATGTATTCCGCCGGCCTCTGGTACCGGCCGATGATCTATGGGCTTTCAGGCGAAACGGTCGAGCAGGCCTATGTGCGCGAAGCCAAGGCGACGCGCGAAAGCGCCGGCATCGTCGATGTCTCGACACTGGGTAAGATCGCGGTGCAAGGCCCTGATGCCGCCGCATTCCTCGACCGCGTCTACACCAACATGTTTTCGACGCTGGCCGTCGGCAAGGCCCGCTACGGGCTGATGCTGCGCGAGGACGGCCTCGCCTTCGACGATGGCACCACCTGGCGGCTCGGCGAGCAGGATTTTCTGATGACCACCACCACGGCCAACGCCGGCAAGGTGATGCAGCATCTGGAATATTTCCTCGACGTGATCTGGCCGGAGCTGAAAGTCCACGTCACCTCGGTGACAGACGAATGGGCAGGTGCCGCGATCGGCGGCCCGAAGGCCAGGCAGATCCTCGCCGCCTGTGTCACCGGCACGTCGGTCGACAACGCCACCTTGCCCTTCATGGGCATCGTGCGCGGCGAAATATCAGGCGTGCCGGTGACACAGGCGGCGAGGATCTGCC
>NZ_RZPI01001116.1:0-933 GCF_003998715.1 Mesorhizobium sp. M7A.F.Ca.CA.002.15.2.1 | reverse complement strand
CGGCTCAACAGGCCGGAAAAGCAGCCGATTTGGCCGGCCGCGCAGTTGCATTGACAACTTTACCGACTATATTCCGGCCAAATTTCAAGGGGCCGCCAGATTGGCGGCTGTTTTCAAAATTCAGGAGTACCTCGATGTTCGTGACACCGGCATACGCCCAAGGCGTCGGCGCTTCTCCCGACATGTTCATCAGCATTTTGCCGTTTGTCCTGATTTTCGTGATCATGTATTTTCTGATCATCCGGCCGCAGCGCACGCAGCTGAAGAAGCGTGGCGAGATGCTGGCCGCGGTCCGTCGCGGCGACACGGTCGTCACCGGCGGCGGCTTCGTCGGCAAGGTGACCAAGGTGATCGACGACAACGAGCTCGAGGTCGACCTCGGCAATGGCTTGAAGGTGACGGCGCTGCGCTCGACGATCGCCGATGTGCGCGTCAAGGGCGAGCCGGTGGCCAACCAGAACGCCAAGAAATAATCCAATTTTAGGCGGAGCGATCCGCGGACACGCTCTGACGGACGACGCCATATGTTGTATTTCTCGCGCTTCAAGATGATCCTGATCTGGGTGGCCGTGGCCATCACGGTGATCCTCGCCGCGCCCAACCTGTTCTCCGCCAGCACGCTGGCGCAACTGCCCAACTGGGTGCCGAAGCGGCAGATGACGCTCGGCCTCGACCTGCAGGGTGGTTCGCACATCTTGCTGGAAATGAACCAGAACGATCTGATCAAGGACCGGCTGGAGACGACGCGCGACGAAATCCGCACGCTGCTGCGCGACGCCAAGATTGGCTATACCGGCCTTGCCGGCACGGGGCGGACCCTGCAGGTTCGCATTACCGATCCCGCCCAGATCGATGCCGCCAAGACGGCGCTGAAGACGCTGACCGATCCGGTCGCCGCCGGCCTGTTCACCGGCGGTTCCGTGCAGGAAAAGA
>NZ_RZPI01001115.1:0-944 GCF_003998715.1 Mesorhizobium sp. M7A.F.Ca.CA.002.15.2.1 | reverse complement strand
GCGGAAGGCCAGCTCACCACCATCGCGCTGCCGCATGACTGGTGCGGCTATGGCGATGTCATCGCAGGTTTCAAGGCGAAGTATCCGGAAATCACCGTCAACGAACTCAACCCCGACGCCGGCTCCGGCGACGAGGTCGAGGCGATCAAGGCCAACAAGGACAACAAGGGCCCGCAGGCGCCCGACGTCATCGACGTCGGCCTGTCCTTCGGCCCGACCGCCAAGGCCGATGGCCTGATCCAGCCTTACAAGGTGTCGACCTGGGACTCGATCCCCGACAGCGCCAAGGATGCCGACGGCTTCTGGTACGGCGACTATTACGGCGTTCTGTCGTTCATGGTGAACAAGGACCTGATCAAGGAATCGCCCACCGACTGGGCCGACCTCTTGAAGCCGGAATTCGCCAACGCGGTCGCTCTTGCCGGCGATCCGCGCGTTTCAAACCAGGCCATCCAGGCTGTCTACGCCGCCGGCCTTTCCGGTGGCGCCGCAGCCGGTGAAGCTGCCGGCACTGCTGGCCTAGACTTCTTCAAGAAGCTCAACGCCGCCGGCAATTTCGTTCCGGTCGTGGGCAAGCCGGCAACGCTTGCCCAGGGTCAGACCCCGATCCTGATCAACTGGGACTACAACGCGCTCGCCGGCCGCGACACGCTGAAGGGCAACCCGCCCGTCGACGTCATCGTGCCGAAGACCGGCGTCGTCGCCGGCGTCTACGTGCAGGCGATCAGCGCCTACGCGCCGCATCCGAATGCAGCCAAGCTGTGGATGGAATACCTCTACTCCGACGAAGGCCAGATCGGCTGGCTGAAGGGCTATTGCCACCCGATCCGCTTCAACGATCTCGCCAAGAACGGCAAGATCCCGGCGGACGTGCTGGCCAAGCTGCCGCCGGCGGAATCCTATGCCTCGGCCGCGTTCCCGTCGCTCGACGAGCAGGCTAAGGC
>NZ_RZPI01001114.1:0-944 GCF_003998715.1 Mesorhizobium sp. M7A.F.Ca.CA.002.15.2.1 | reverse complement strand
TGGTTGCGCACCATGACGGCCCGGCCGGTTCGCCGCATGTGCTGTTTTACGGCCATTATGACGTTCAGCCGGTCGACCCGATCGAATTGTGGGAAAGCGATCCGTTCGCGCCTGCTGTCAAGGAGGTCGGGCCGGACCACAAGGTGATCGTCGGTCGGGGGTCGGCCGACGACAAGGGCCAGTTGATGACCTTCGTCGAGGCTTGCCGCGCCTGGAAACAGGTGCATGGCAATCTGCCTTGCCGCATCACCATCCTGTTCGAGGGCGAGGAGGAATCCGGTTCGCCTTCGCTGAAGCCGTTCCTCGAGGCCAATGCCGGCGAACTCAAGGCCGATTTCGCGCTGGTCTGCGATACCGGCATGTGGGATCGCGACACGCCGTCGATCTGCGTCGGATTGCGCGGGCTGGTGGGTGAGGAGATCACGGTGAAGGCCGCCGACCGCGACCTGCATTCGGGCCTCTATGGTGGTGCCGCCGCCAACCCGATCCGCGTCCTGGCCAGGGTGCTGGCCGATGTCCACGACAAGGACGGCCACATCACCATTCCCGGCTTCTATGATGGCGTCGAGGAAACGCCGTCGCAGATCCTGAAATCATGGGAGACGCTCGGCGAGACTGCCGAGACGTTCCTGGGACCGGTCGGCCTGTCGATCCCGTCGGGCGAAAAGGGCCGCTCCGTGCTGGAATTGACCTGGGCGCGGCCGACGGCCGAGTTCAACGGCATCATCGGCGGCTATACCGGCAAGGGCTTCAAGACGGTGATCGCGGCCGAAGCCTCGGCGAAGGTCTCGTTTCGCCTTGTCCACAAGCAGGACCCGAAAAAAATCCGGGCCGCGTTCCAGAAGTTCGTCAAGGAGCGCATTCCGGCCGACTGTTCCGTCGAATTCCATCCGCATGGCGGCTCGCCGGCAATCCAGCTTTCCTACGACTCGCCCTTCCTGGCC
>NZ_RZPI01001113.1:0-949 GCF_003998715.1 Mesorhizobium sp. M7A.F.Ca.CA.002.15.2.1 | reverse complement strand
GCCGAAATCGCACCTCCCATTCGCCAGCCTGCGCCGATCGAATCGCAGCCGGTCATTGCGGAAATTGCGCCCGAGCCGCAGCCTCTTCCACCACCCGCGCCGGAGCCGAAAGCCGCCCCCGGCAAGGTGACCGTCACCAAGAAGGTCGAGCAGAAGGCCGAGCCGCAAAAAGCGCCGGAGCCGGCACCGAGGCGCTCTTGGTTCCAGCGCATGAAGGACGGGCTTGCCCGCTCGTCCAAGGAACTGACCGGCAACATTGCCGGCGTCTTCACCAAGCGCAAGCTGGACGAAGAGACTTTGCAGGACCTGGAGGATGTGCTGATCCGCGCCGATCTCGGCATGGAGACCGCCTTGCGCGTTACCGACGCGCTGGCCGCCAGCCGCTACGGCAAGGACGTTTCCGACACCGAGGTCCGCGCCATCATGGCGGCCGAGGTGGAAAAAGTGCTGACCCATGTCGCCATGCCGCTGGAGCTCGACCTCTCGCACAAGCCGCATGTCATCCTGGTGGTTGGCGTCAACGGCACCGGCAAGACCACCACCATCGGCAAGCTCGCCGCCAAGCTGACCGATGGCGGCCTGTCGGTCATGCTCGCCGCCGGCGACACGTTCCGCGCGGCAGCCATCGAGCAGCTGAAGATCTGGGGCGAGCGGACGAAATCGCCGGTCATCGCCTCCAAGCTCGGCGCCGATGCCGCCGGCCTTGCCTATGATGCATTCGAGCGGGCGAAAGAGGCCGGCTCCGACGTGCTGATCATCGACACCGCCGGCCGTCTGCAGAACAAGACCGAACTGATGGCCGAGCTCGAAAAGATCGTCCGCGTGCTCGGCAAGCTCGATCCGGAAGCGCCGCACACCGTGCTGCAGACGGTCGACGCCACCACCGGCCAGAACGCGCTCAACCAGGTCGAGATCTTCCGCAATGTCGCCGGCGTCAACGGCCTGGTGA
>NZ_RZPI01001112.1:0-956 GCF_003998715.1 Mesorhizobium sp. M7A.F.Ca.CA.002.15.2.1 | reverse complement strand
GCGTGATGCGGCTCAGCTCCTCCGCCAGCCGCCTTTCGGCGGCGTTGCGAAAATCGTCGAGCACGGCGATCCCCGCCTGCTCGACGAGGCAGCCGGGGCTTTCCGGATCGGTGCTGAACGGCAGCAGTGTCTCGCCAAGGGCGACGCTGATCTCGGCCAGGGATATTTTCTCGGGCGCCCGCCCGAGCAGCCAGCCGCCACCGTGCCCGCGCGACGAGGTGACGATGCCGGCGTCGCGCAAGCCTGCGATGGTGCGGCGGACCACCACCGGATTGGTGTGGATGAAGGTGGCAAGCTGCTCGGAGGTCAGCGCCTGTTCGGGCTTCTCGGCCATGTGGACGAGAATGTGCAGGGTAGAGGACAGTCGGCTGTTGCGCTTCATGTAACTTAGTTAGTTACGATTGGTGTCGATGTCAAACACGTCTCGTCCGCGCCGAGGCGCAATGTCCACGCAATCCATTCGCGGCAAACAGAACCAGTCGGTGCGCGATTCGCCTCGTATGCCGGCGCCAAGGCGTCGGACCCGACATATGCAACGGATTTCGGGTCCGACGCTGACTGCAGCAAACGCCACGCCGACCGATCGAAGCGTTGGATCCAGGATGAAGGTTGCCTGATGCTTTGTCTTTTCTCCAGAGATGGACCGTGGCACCGTTTGGTGTCGGCGTCACCATGTCGCTTCGCATGACGGGGCCGCTGGCAGCCATCCTCGGCTTCGGTCTGTTGGGCGTTTTCTGCCTCGCCTTCACCGAAAAGATCCTGCCAATTCCGCCCTCGCATGTGCTGCTGCTGTTCCTCGGCATGACGGCGGCGCCGGATGCTTCGACGCTGGCGATCCTGCTGATGGTGACGACGCTTGCGTCCGCCAGCGGCTGCCTTGTCTGGTATGCGGTCGGCCGCCGGGTTGGACCTGACCGTGCCGACAGGCTGGTCGAGCGTTTCGGCAAGTACGTGTT
>NZ_RZPI01001111.1:0-961 GCF_003998715.1 Mesorhizobium sp. M7A.F.Ca.CA.002.15.2.1 | reverse complement strand
GGTGTCCATGTCAGCCATGATGTTGTCGCCGCCGGCGGCAGTGATCATGGCGCTGGGGATGGCGAACTTGCCTGCGGTGAACGGCTTGTCCTCGCCGGAATCGTAGAGGAACACCCGCGTGCCCTTGGCGCTGCCGACCTTGGCGGTGATGTCGGCGAGCTGCGCCTTCCAGCCAGAGACAAGCTTTTCAGCCTCGGCCTCCTTGCCGAAGATCTTGCCCAGCTTTTCGACGTCGCCATAGAGCAGGTCCATCGAGGCGGCGGGGCGGCTCTTGTCGAGATGGACGCAGCTTTCCGTCAGAACCAGCGTCTTGATGCCGTGCGGGGCAAGCGTGTCGGGCGTCACCTCGCCACCCGGCTTCATGCCGTAGTACCAGCCGGCGAAGAAGAAATCCGGCTCCACGGCCACGAGGTTTTCGAGCGTCGGATATTTCGGCGCCAGCTCCGGGATCGAACCCTGCTCTGCCTTGAATTCGGAACCGACCTTGTACCATCCGGTGATGCCCGTCAGGCCGACCATTGACGGCTGCAATTTCAGCGCGAAAGCCATCTCAGCCATGTTCAGATCGTGGATGACAGCGCGCTTCGGCGGCGCGTCGAAGGTCAGCGGCTTGCCGCAGCTGTCGACGGTTACCGGGAAGGCGAAGGCGGTCGAGGTCAGCAGCGAGACGGCAAGCGAAAAAGCGAGGCGTTTCACGGGTATGCTCCTTGTGGGTGGGATCGGGTCGACTATGGAACGGCTTCAATCACGACGGCGGCGCGGCACGGTTCGGAACCTCGAACACCGTCAACTCTCGATCCTCGGTTGGATGGCGCAGGCGCAGCACATCGATGCCGAAAATCTCGCGGATCAGCTGTTGGGCCAGCGCTTCGCGCGGTGCGGCGAGCGCTTGCAGACGGGCATGGTTCATCACCGCCACCCTGGTGGCGAAGGGTGCTACCAGCGCCAGATCGTGCAGCAC
>NZ_RZPI01001110.1:0-965 GCF_003998715.1 Mesorhizobium sp. M7A.F.Ca.CA.002.15.2.1 | reverse complement strand
CATCCGGCCCGGGGACAAGAATTTTGAGCGGGCGGTTTGCATCGCGCTCGTCGCGGCCGCCGCGGACGCTTGTCGGTTGGCCGCCGAGCTGTCGCGCCGGGCCGAAAAACTCCTGGCGGTGGCGCCGAAACTGCGCGCCAAAGGCGCCGGCGACGTAATCTTTCTGCTGCTCAGTGAAGACGCCGTGTCCGGATCGCTGACGACGGACAATCTGTCGCGCTTTGCATCGCGACGGCTGTTCGAACGGCTGCAGCAACTGGAGGTCGTGCGCGAGCTCTCCGGCCGCCCCACATTCCGGCTGTTCGGGCTGTAGCGATGAGCGAAGCGTCCGCCCGCCGCAAGCCAAACGATCAGCCGGCGCTGCTCGACACCGAACTGGAACATCTGCCGCCGGAGCTGCGCTGGTGCGAATGGATGGCCCGCGTCGAAGCGGTGATCTTTGCGGCAAATGAACCGGTGACACGTAGTGTCCTCGCGCGGGTGGTGGGAAAAAACTGCAATATCGAGCTGATCATCGACGACATTCGCGCCGAACTCGCCGGCCGCCCTTACGAGCTGGTCGCGGTCGCCGGCGGCTGGCAGCACCGGACCAAAAAGGTTTTTGGCGACGCCATTCACGCAGCCTTCGGCACGGCAGCGGGCGAGGGAGCAAAAGAACTGTCGCAGGCGGAGGCGCTTGTCTTGATGTGCATTGCCTATTTCCAGCCGATCACCCGTGGCGAGCTGTCGAGCTTTTTCGGCAAGGAGGTGTCACGTGACCTGATCGGCGTGCTGCGCGCTGAGCAGCTGGTCGCCTCGGGGCCGCGCAGCCCGCAGCCGGGCGCGCCCTACACCTATGTGACGACCAAAACTTTTCTGTCGCAGTTCGGGCTCGACACGCTGCGCCAGCTGCCGGATTTCGAGGCGCTCGAGGACGCCGGGCTGCTGTCGAAGGAGAAGCTGCTGGATCATCCCAGGGTTTGCAG
>NZ_RZPI01000110.1:0-11056 GCF_003998715.1 Mesorhizobium sp. M7A.F.Ca.CA.002.15.2.1 | reverse complement strand
CAACTGGGAGGATCCGGTGGCGACCATCGAGGAGATGCGCGAGTTGCGGCGCCATTGCTCGATCCCGTTCTCGACCCACAACATCGACATTGCGCGCGCCATGGAAACCAAAGTGCCGGACGCGTTCGTCGGCAACCCGACGACGCATGGCGGCATCGGCCGGCTGTTGCGCTTCGTCGGCGCCTGCGAGCATGCCGGGATCGATTTCTGGTGCTACAGCGGCGACAGCGGCATCGGCAGCGCCGCCTATCTGCATCTGTGCGCGGCACTCGGCTGGATCAGGGAGCCGAACCAGTCGCTGTTTCGCATGCTGCCGATGGATGTCACCGAGGAAGGACCGTTTTCGCCGAAAAACAATGTCGTGCGCGTTCCGGAAGGTCCCGGTCTCGGCGTCACCTTGTCGCGCGAAAACCTCGCTGCCTGTCACAGAGACTTTACCGAGAAAGGACCGTGCAACAAGTATCATGACCCGGCAAAGCCCGGAACCTATCGCCGTTTGCCGCTGAACTAGATGACGGCTAGCGGCCAAGACCGACGGCCAGACACGAGAAGCCAACCGCCGCGATTTCGGTCGGGAAGGTTGGACAAAGACGGTGGAAGCCGTGCAACCAACAACCCCGAGCGTCCACGCCACGACTGGATGGACCGGACAAAACCGCATGCTAAAGTTCCGGTAGACAGGCCTCCGGTGCCGGGAAAATGGAGCAATCCACGAAAATTTCGTCAACCATAAGAAATAGGGGAAAGGGTAAAAACCCATGAGCAAGAACCACAGCATTCTCGACCTTATCCGGCGCAATCGCACGCCGCTTGAAAATCACCTGATCGACGGCCTCGTCGACGGCCGTGTCAGCCGCCGCGACTTCGTCCGTCACGGCAGCCTGCTCGGCCTGTCGCTGCCGCTGCTGGGCCGCATCGGCATGGCCGCCGGCCTTGGCGGCATGCCGTCGCTGGCGCGCGCCCAGGGCGCGCCGGGCGCCACCATCCGCGTCGCCAGCAGTGTGCCGGCGGCGACGATCGACCCGGTCAGCATTGCAGACGCCGGCGGCCTGCTGATCATGCAGCAGGTTGCCGAATTCCTTTGCGTCGACGGCCCCGATCTGGTGCTGCAGCCGGCCTTGGCCGAAAGCTGGAAGCCGAACGACAACGGCACGGTGTGGACCTTCAAGCTGCGCAAGGGCGTAAAATTCCACAGCGGCGGCGAGATGAAGGCCGACGACGTCGTGGCCAGCATCGACCGCCTTGCCGACCCGGCCAACTCGTCCAATGCGCTGTCGGTGTTCACCGGCATCCTGCAGAAAGGCGCTTCAAAGAAGGTCGACGACTACACGGTGGAATTCCACCTCGATGCGCCGAACGGCAACTTCCCCTACATGCTGTCGTCCGACAACTACAACGCCGTCATCATCCCGGCGAGCTACAAGGGCGACTACGAAAAGAGCTTCGACGGCACCGGGCCGTTCAGAATTGAGAAATACACGGCAAAGGTCGGCGCGTCCTTCGTCCGCAACGAGGACTATTGGGGGCCGAAGGCCTTGCCCGAGCGCACCGAATTCACCTTCTTCACCGACATGCAGCCGCAGATCCTGGCGCTGCAGGGCGGACAGGTCGACATCATCAACCAGATGCCGGTGCTGGCCGGCGTCGCTCTGCTCAACGATCCGAACATCGACATCATCAGCCTGAAGTCGTCGGCCCATCAGCAACTGCACATGCGCTGCGACGAGGGTCCGTTGAAGGATGCGCGCGTGCGCCGAGCCATTGCGCTCTGCCTCGATCGCGACAAGCTGGCCGCCGGCCTGATGAAGGGACGCTCCGCCCTGGGCAATGACAGCCCGTTCGCCGCCGTCTATCCTTCGACCGATACGAGCGTGCCGCAACGCAAGCAGGATATCGCCCAGGCCAAGCAGCTCATGGAAGCAGCCGGCCTTGGCCAGGGCTTCAAGATAACCCTGACCACCGAACGCTACCTGGAAATCCCCGAATACGCCCAGCTCATCCAGAACTGGGTCAAGGAGATCGGCGTCGAGCTCGACCTCAACATCCTCGACCAGAGCGGCTATTACGGAGACGCGGTGTTCGGCAAGTCGAACTGGCTGGATTCGGTGATGGGCATCACCGACTACGGCCACCGCGGCGTGCCGAACGTCTATCTTGCGGCACCGCTGAAGAGCGAAGGCACCTGGAATGCGGCGCATTTCAAGAACAAGGACTATGACGCGCTGGCGACCAGCTACATCGCAGCACTCGACCTCGAGGCGCAGAAGGCCGACGCCGGCAAGATCCAGAAGCTGTTGCTCGAGGAAACGCCTGTTATTTTCGGCTATTTCTACGACTATCTGACGGCGACGGCGAAGGGCGTGGCCGGCGTACAGCCGACCGCCATGTCGCAGCTGTTCCTCGACAAGGCATCGAAAGCCTGAACTAACTCTTTGTTGGAGCATGACCTTTTCCGAAAACCGGTCCCCACTTTTCGGGATCATGCTCAAAGGGAAAGCCAATCCTCTAACAGCCAGCTCCCGCATGGGGCTGGCTCCACAAGGAGTCTTAGCCATTCTCTCCTTCCTTGCCCGGCGTGTCTCGCTGTCGCTGGTGACGCTGTTCCTGCTCAGCATCATGGTGTTCCTGGGCGGCCAGGTGCTGCCCGGCAACGTCGGGCGCGCCATATTGGGTCCATTCGCCGACCAGCGCGCGGTCGACGCGCTCAATCACACGCTCGGCGTCGATCGCCCGCTGCTGGCACAGTACTGGGGCTGGATCTCCAATTTCGTCCAGGGCGACATGGGCACGTCCTACATCTTCCGCTCGCCGGTCGCGCCTTTCGTCATCGATGCGCTCGGCAATTCGATGAAGCTGGCGGCGGTCGCCTTCGTGCTGGTGGTACCGATCGGCATCCTCGGCGGCGTCGTCGCCGCGCTCAACCTCAACCGCCCGCTCGACCGCATCATCAGCCTCGGCGGTCTGTCGGTGACGGTGCTGCCGGAATTCGTCACCGGCATCATCCTGATCCTGATCTTTGGTGTCTGGCTGCGCTGGCTGCCGATATCGGCCGCATGGCCGCGCGACGCCGGCTTCTTCACGCAGCTCTACTACCTGATCCTGCCGTCGCTGCCGCTGTTCCTGGTGCTATTCGGCTACATCGCCCGCATGGCGCGCTCCGGCATGATCGAAGCGCTCGATTCCGACTACACGCGAACGGCCGTGCTGAAGGGCCTGCCCTGGCGCACGGTGATCTGGCGCCATGTGCTGCGCAATGCGCTGCTGCCGACCATCACCGTTATCGCCACGCAGACCGGCTACCTCATCGGCGGCCTTGTCGTCATCGAAACGCTGTTTCGCTACCAGGGCATCGGCTCGCTGATCTTCACTGCCGCGCGCGGCAAGGATTTCCCGATGCTGGAATCCGGCATCCTCACCATCGGCATCGTCTATGCCGTGGCCACTCTTGTCGCCGACTTCCTCTATTCCGTGCTCAATCCGCGCATCCGGCTGGGGTCAGACCAATGAGCACCATCCAGACCACCTCCTCGACACCCGACGACACGCGCCCGCGCGGCCCGCTGGCCGAGGTCTTCTTCTCGCTGCTGCGCTCGCGAACATTCCTTGTCGGTTTCGCCATCGTGCTGTTCTGGGTTGCCTGCGCGCTGTTCGGCGAGCACTTCGCACCCTACGACCCGCTCGCCGACGACATCATCAACGCGCTGGCGCCGCCTTCTTCCGAACACTGGTTCGGCACCGACCAGATCGGCCGCGACGTCTTCTCGCGCGTCATCGTCGGCTCGCGCGACATCCTGACCGTCGCCCCGCTGGCGACCTTGCTGGCGACAGTGGCCGGCACGGCGCTCGGCCTCGTCACCGGCTATTTTCGCGGCCTCGTCGACGATGTCGTCAGCCGAATCCTGGAAGCCTTCATGGCGATCCCGGTGGTCATCGTTGCGTTGCTGGCGATCGTTGCGCTCGGTACCTCGAAGACGACGGTCATCGTTGTCATCGGCTTAAGCTTCGCGCCGATCATCGCGCGCACCGTGCGCTCCGCGGTGCTGGCCGAGCGTGAACTCGACTATGTCGCTGCCGCGCAGCTAAGGCATGAAAGTGCCCTGCATACGATGTTCGTCGAGATCCTGCCCAACGTCATTCCGCCGATCCTGGTCGAAACCACTGTGCGGCTCGGCTATGCCATCTTCGCCGTCGCCACGCTCTCCTTCATGGGTTTCGGCATCCAGCCGCCCTCTCCCGACTGGGGGCTGTCGATCTCCAACAATTACGGCATGATCGGCGGCGGCTTCTGGTGGACGGTGCTGTTCGATGCGCTCGCCATCGCCTCGCTGGTCATCGGCGTCAATCTGGCCGCCGACGGCGTTCACGGAGCGCTCAATGACTAACTCCGCCAAGGCCGAAAACGCACTCGAAGTCACCGATCTTTCGGTTGCCTACCGCGTCGCCGGCCGCAACCGCGCCGTGCTGCGTAACCTCAGCCTCACCATCGGCCAGGGCGAAGCCTATGGGCTGGTCGGCGAATCCGGCTGCGGCAAATCCACCGTGGCGCTTACGGTGGTGCGCTATCTGCCGAGAAACGGTTCTATCACCGGCGGCACGATATCGCTCGACGGCCAGAACGTGATGAAACTCGACGCCGAGGCGCTCAGGCGGGCGCGGGCCGAAAGCGTCTCCATGGTCTATCAGGACCCGGGCAAGGCGCTGAACCCGTCGATCCGCGTCGGCCGTCAGTTGACCGAGATTTTTGAACTCGGCGGTATTTCGGGACAAGCGGCCACCGACCGGGCGATTGCGATGCTCAATCGCGTGCGCATCTCCGATCCGATGAGCGTGATGCAGCGCTACCCGCACCAGCTTTCCGGCGGCATGCAGCAACGCGTGGCGATCGCCATGGCGCTGGCCAACGATCCCTCGATGCTGATCCTCGACGAGCCGACCACCGGCCTCGATGCGACGGTAGAGGCCGAAGTGCTCGACCTGATCGCACAGCTGCGGCAAGAACTGTCGGCCTCGATCCTGTTTATCAGCCACAACCTCGCCGTCGTCTCCAACATGTGCGACCGCGTCGGCGTGCTCTATGCCGGCATGCTGGTCGAGGAAGGGCCGACGGAGGTCGTCTTCAACGACCCGCGCCATCCCTACACCGTAGCCTTGCTGCGCTGCCTGCCGCGCGGGGGCCAGCGCAAGGACCAGGGCCGCCTCGATACCATTCCCGGCTTCCTTCCCGGCATCGGGGTCGACATCAAGGGCTGCGCCTTCGCCGATCGCTGCGCGCTCGCCGACGACCGCTGCCGCAGCGAATTGCCACCGCTCTACGATCTGGGCGGCCGGCTGTCGCGCTGCTTTCATCACGACAAGGCGCAGGCGCTGCCGCGTGCGACACCGAGCGATGTGGCGCCTGTACCAAGGGCGGCGGCAGCGCCGGTGCTGCGCGTCACCGGGCTGAACAAGACCTATGCCAGCCATGGCCATGCACTGCGCGCCGTGAAGGACGTGTCCCTCGACCTGCGGCCTGGCGAAACGCTCGGGCTGGTCGGCGAATCCGGCAGCGGCAAAACGACCTTCGCCAGGCTGCTGCTCGGCCTTGTGCCGCCGGACGCAGGCGGCACGATCGAGCTGGAAGGCAAGGCGCTGGCGCCCAGGCTGGAGAACCGCAGCGACGACCAGATCAAGGCGATGCAGATCGTCTTCCAGAACCCGGACTCCGCACTCAACCGATCGCATTCGATCCGGCATCTGATCGGACGCGCGCTAAAGCGGCTGGCGGGCCTCTCCGGCAAGGCGCTGGAGGCTCGTCTCAACGACCTTGTCCGCTCGGTGCGGCTTACGGACCGGCATCTGGCTGTAAAACCGCGCCAACTGTCCGGCGGCCTGAAGCAGCGCGTCGCCATCGCCCGCGCCTTCGCCGGCGTCCCGCGCATCGTCGTCTGCGACGAGCCGACCTCGGCGCTCGACGTCTCGGTGCAGGCGGCCATCCTCAATCTGCTCGCCGACCTGCAGTCGAAGGAAGACGTCAGCTACATCTTCATCTCGCATGATCTGGCCGTGGTGCGTTACCTCTCCGACAAGATCGCCGTGCTCTATCTCGGCCGCATCATGGAGCTCGGACCGTCGGAGCAAGTCTTTTCCGGGCCGCATCATCCCTACACAGAAGCGCTGCTGTCGGCCGTGCCCAAACTCGACCAGACCGAGACGGCGCGCATTCGTCTCGACGGCGAAATCCCGAGCGCCACCAATCCGCCGTCGGGCTGCGTGTTCCACACGCGCTGCCCGCGCAAGATCGGTCCGATCTGCGAACAGCAGGAGCCGCCGCTGAGCGAGGCCCAGCCCGGCCATTCGATCCGCTGCCACATTCCATATGCCGAACTGGCCAGGCTGCAGAGAGCGGCCGTGACCGAGCCGGCATAGCGAGCGTCACCATCACCCGCGTGGCTTGGCCGGTCAGATCTGGCCGGCCATGCTGAGAGCACGGTCGCCTTCCGAAAAGCCCTGCCCTTCGGCCCAGTCTCTGGCCAGCGTGCGCAGGCCTGTGAGCGCGACATCCAGAACATCCGACGAGGCGGGGTTCGAGGGATAGGCGAGGTAGATCGGCCGCTGGAACACCGGCGTATTGTCGATGCGCCGCATCTCGCCGCGCTCGATATGACCGCTGACGGCGCTGAGCGGCAGATAGGCGGCGGCCTGCTGTGACAGCACGTGCTGCAGCCCGATGAAGACCAGTCCGGCCGATATGGCGGGCTTGACCATGCCGGCAAAGGCGCGGTCGTGCTCGATGCGGAACTCCAGCCCCCAATCCATCAGAATGTAGTTTTCGGTCCACGGCCTGGTCTGCGCGGCATGCTGGACAAGCACGACCTGATCGACCGCCAGCGTTTCGTAGACGATGCCGGGATGCGGTCGCGGCAGGTAGAGGATGCAGATGTCGAGCAGGCCTTCCGCCAGCTGGTCGATCGCCGAGTCCGGGAAGCTGCCCTCCAGCCGCAGCGCCACGTTCGGCCGCCTGGCGCGCATCCACTCGACCCATGGCGAGGTGATGCGGTCCCACAGATAGGCAGGCGCGGTCAGCCGCAGCAAGGTCTCGTAGCCATCGGGAACGGCGATGTCCTGCCGCGATTGCTCCCAGGTGCGGGTGATGGAAGAGGCATGTGGCAGGAACTGCCGGCCGGCCGGCGTCAGCGTGACGCCATCGCGGTCGCGCACGAAAAGCCGGCGGCCCAACTGCTCCTCCAGCCCCCTGATCCGTGCGCTGACGGTGGACTGCGCGAGGTTGAGCCGGCTGGCTGCGACGGTGAAGCTGCCATGGGTGGCGACTTCGAGAAAGCTGCGCAGATTTTCAGTGTCCATGCCCACCTCTGCATCGAAAATTTCGATGACCCCTATCAAAAAATATCGCTTTCCGGCGGCAGTCAACAATGAACTAGATGGCCGAACCCCAAGACACGCGAGGAATCCAGCCATGCCCAAGCATTTCCGGATGATCGACAACGCTCGCAGAACGCTCACTGCAATCGAAAATTCCGCTGTCGACGAATTGCTGGCCGGCAGGATGGACCGCCGCGACTTCCTGCGCCATGGCAGCGTGCTTGGTCTCTCACTGCCGTTCCTGGGCAGCCTTGTCGCGGCCGCCGGCCTCGGCACGCAGCAAGCACGCGCGGAGGGCAAGCCGGGCGGCACGGTGCGCGCCGGCGTGGCGACGCCGGGCGGCGCCATCGATCCCGTCACCTATTATGACAGCGGCAGCTACCAGCTGGTTTTCCAGACCGCCGAATTTCTCTGCATCACGCAGCCGGACCTCACCTTGAAGCCGGTGCTGGCGGAGAGCTGGGCGCCGAACGAGGACGGCAGCGTCTGGACGTTCAAGCTGCGCAAGGGCGTGAAATTCCACAATGGCGAGGATTTCAAGGCCGACGACGTCGTCGCGACCTTCGACCGGCTGGCCGACCCCAAAGGCGCTTCTAATGCACTTTCCGTGTTCAAGGGGCTGCTGTCGAAAGGCGGCACCCGGAAGGTCGACGACCACACCGTCGCCTTCCATCTCGATGCGCCGAATGGCAGCTTTCCCTATTCGGTGTCGATCGACAATTACAACGCCGTCATCCTGCCGGCGAGCTACAAGGGCGACTACGAAAAGACGTTCGAAGGAACCGGGCCATTCCGGCTGGAGACCTACACGCCAAAGGTCGGCGCGACCTTCATCCGCAATACCGACTATTGGGGCGAGAAGGCGCTGCCTGACCGGCTCGAATTCAAATTCTACGGCGACGTGCAACCGCGCATCCTGGCGCTGCAGGCCGGCGAGGTCGACATCCTCGACGCCGTTCCGCTCGATGTAAGCCAGGTGGTGCTGAACAGTCCTGATATCACGGTGCTGCGTGTCGCTTCGACCGCGCACCGGCAGCTTCACATGCGCTGCGACACCGGCCCCTTCACCGACAAGCGCGTGCGCCAGGCGCTGGCGCTGTGCATCGACCGCTCCAAGCTGGTCGACGGGCTGTGCCGCGGCATGGCGGCGACCGGCAATGACAGCCCCTTCGCACCCGCTTTCCCCGCAACCGACAAGACGGTGCCGCAGCGCGTCCAGGATATCGCCAAGGCCAAGCAGTTGCTGGAGGCGGCGGGCCTTGCCAGTGGTTTCGACATCACGCTAACGACGCTGCGCTATTCCGACATTCCCCGCTACGCGCAATTGTTCCAGAATTTCGCCAAGGGAATCGGTGCCCGCATCTCGCTCAACATCGAAGACCAGGACAAATATTACGGCAAGGCGGTGTTCGGCCAGTCGGACTGGCTGGACAGCCCACTTGGCATCACCGACTACGCCCATCGCAGCGTGCCGAACGTCTTCCTGAAGAGCCCGCTGGTCAGCGACGGTCCGTGGAATGCGGCGCATTTCAAGAGCCCGGCCTATGACGGCATGGTCACCAGCTATCTCAAGGCGCTTGATGTCGGCGCGCAACGCGCTGCCGCCTCCGACATCCAGAAACTGCTGCTCGACGAGACGCCTGTCATCTTCAGCTATTTTCCCGATCTGCTGGTGCCGGTGCGCAAGAATGTCAGCGGCTTGCCGCCGATCGCCGCCGGCCTGCTGCTCGATCGCGTGTCCCTGAGCTGATCGTGCCTCAACGCCCGATGACAAAAGAAACTAAACGGGAGACTACCATTCGCAAGCCTCATCTGCGCGGCCGCGGGCCGCATTTTCCGCTGCTCGACAGCATCGTGCAGTACGACTTCGAGCCGGGCTACATAGCCTTCACCATGCCGACGCAGAAGCGCCTGCGTGTGCAGGTGGGGTCAATGACCGTGGCCGATACGACCAACGCCTTGGTGTTCTACGAATCCGATCATCTGCCGGTCTACTATTTTCCGATCGGCGACGTTCGCGAGGAGTTCCTGCTGCCGAGCAAGACCACGACAGAGGACCCATTCAAGGGCACAGCCACCCACTATTCGCTCAACACCGGCATCACGCTGGTCGAGGACGCGGCCTGGCGCTATCTCGATCCGGTCAAGGGCTGTCCGCCGATATCGGACTACATGTCGTTCACCTGGAGCAAGATGGGGCACTGGTTCGAGGAGGACGAGGAGATCTTTGTCCACGCCCGCGATCCCTTCCGCCGCGTCGACTGCCTGCCGTCGTCGCGGCGCGTGCAGGTCATCCTCGATGGTGAGCAGGTCGCCGATTCACGCCGCGGCGTGTTCCTGTTCGAGACCGGCCATCCAGTGCGCCACTATCTGCCAATCGCCGACACGCGGCTCGATATGTTCGCGCCCAGCCGCTACATCTCGCGCTGTCCTTACAAGGGCATCTCCAACTATTATCACGTGACGACCAAGGCCAAGCGTCACGAGAACCTCGTCTGGTATTATCCTGAGCCGGTGCACGAGGCGGAGCGCATCAAGGGGCTGGTCTGTTTCCACCACGAGCTGGTCGACAAGATCCTGGTCGATGGCGTCGAAATCCCGAAGGAAGCCACGGCCGCGTCGAGCGGTTATTTCTAGGCATCGACGCCGCTTGCGCGCGGGCGCTTGATCGAAGCACGGGTCAGCGCATACCCTCCCTGGGACAGGGAGGACACTCGATGGATCTTTTCAAGCTGGATGGCGATGTCGCGCTGGTCACCGGCGCCGGCAGCGGCATCGGCCAGGCCATCGCGATCGGGCTGGCCGAGGCAGGCGCCGACATCGCCTGTTTTGGTCATGCGTCGAAAGGCGGGCTGGATGAAACGGCGCACCGGATCACGGCACTCGGCCGCAAGGCGCTGGTGCTGAACGGTACAGTGACATCGCAGAGCGATCTGGCGGCGGCGATCGATCGAGTCGAGAGCGAACTCGGTGCGCTGACCGTTGCGGTCAACAATGCCGGCATTGCCGGCTCCGAACCCGCCGAGACGATGCCGCTGGAGACGTGGCAGAAGGTGCACGAGGTCAATGTCGCCGGCGTGTTCCTGTCCTGTCAGGCCGAAGCGCGCAAGATGCTGGTGCGAGGCAAGGGCTCGATCATCAACATCGCCTCGATGTCGGGCACCATCGTCAACCGGGGCCTGACGCAGGCGCACTACAATTCTTCGAAGGCCGCCGTCATCCACATGTCCAGGAGTCTCGCTATGGAGTGGGCCGATCGCGGCCTGCGCGTCAATGTCGTCAGCCCGGGCTACACACTGACGCCGATGAACAAGCGGCCTGAGGTGGCCGAAGAGGTGAAGATCTTCAAGCGCGACACGCCGATGGGGCGGATGGCGGCGCCGGAGGAAATGGTCGGACCGACGGTGTTCCTGGCCAGCCGCGCAGCGAGCTTCGTCACCGGCCTCGACCTGATTGTCGATGGCGGCTACGTCTGCTGGTAGAGGTTCAACTTCGCCTGCAGTCTGAATTTATACGCCTCGCGCGGTGTTAGTCGTTGCGCGACATGAACCTTGATATATATAATTTCATCCCATGAAACTGGCTTGGCGAGATGGCGCTTGCCGGGTCGACAGCCGAGAACATGAGACCTTGATGGCTCGCACCTTGCAAGGCGCCGCAAGACTGGCAATCGATCCGCAGATGACCGCCCCCGCAG
>NZ_RZPI01001109.1:0-966 GCF_003998715.1 Mesorhizobium sp. M7A.F.Ca.CA.002.15.2.1 | reverse complement strand
ATGCAAATCCTGCTGTTTTGACCGGCGTTTTTGTCAGACGCGGTACCCATATGGTTGACGGGTTTGCCAAACCATGGTGAACACCCGGACCACATTCCCTGAACTGCCGAGCCATCGCCCGCAGTTCGCGCATGCTTTTAAGTGAAAAACGTCCCATGGCAACCGAACGATACAATCCGCGCGCGTCAGAGCCCAAATGGCAGAAGGCCTGGGACGCCAAGAAGCTGTTCGAAGCGCACAATGACGATCCGCGCCCGAAATACTACGTGCTGGAGATGTTCCCCTATCCGTCGGGGCGCATCCATATCGGTCATACCCGCAATTACACGATGGGCGACGTGGTGGCGCGCTACAAGCGGGCCAAGGGCTTCAACGTGCTGCACCCGATGGGCTGGGACGCCTTCGGCATGCCGGCCGAAAACGCGGCGATGCAGAATAAGGTCCACCCCAAGGAGTGGACCTACCAGAACATCGCCACCATGCGCGAGCAGCTCAAGGTCATGGGGCTGTCGCTGGACTGGGCGCGCGAATTCGCCACCTGCGACGTCGATTACTACCACCGCCAGCAGATGCTGTTCCTCGACTTTGTCGAGAAGGGGCTGGTGACGCGCAAATCCTCCAAGGTCAACTGGGATCCGGAGGACATGACGGTGCTTGCCAACGAGCAGGTCATCGACGGGCGCGGCTGGCGCTCGGGCGCGCTGGTCGAACAGCGCGAACTGACGCAGTGGTTCTTCAAGATCACCGACTTCGCCCAGGATCTGCTGGATTCGCTCGAAGGCCTCGACGAATGGCCGGAAAAAGTGAAGCTGATGCAGCAGAACTGGATCGGCCGCTCGGAAGGCCTGCTGATCCGTTGGCCTCTGGCCGACGCCTCCGATGGCGAGCATGAGTTGGAAGTCTATACGACAAGGCCCGACACCATCTTCGGCGCTTCCTTCATGGCTGTCGCCGCCGATCATCCGT
>NZ_RZPI01001108.1:0-967 GCF_003998715.1 Mesorhizobium sp. M7A.F.Ca.CA.002.15.2.1 | reverse complement strand
TTCCAGCACTACGCGCTGTTTCCGCATATGACGGTCGGCAAGAACGTCGCCTATCCCCTCACCTTGCGCGGCATGGACAAGCAGGCGCGCGACCGTCTCGTCGTGCGCGCGCTGGACATGGTCAAGATGGCCGACTTCGCGCATCGCTATCCCTCCGAACTTTCCGGCGGCCAGCAGCAGCGCGTGGCGCTGGCGCGCGCCATCGTCTTCGATCCGCCGCTGCTGTTGATGGACGAACCGCTCGGCGCGCTCGACAAGAAACTGCGCGAATGGCTGCAGCTGGAGATCAAGCGCATCCACCGCGAACTCGGCACCACCTTCGTCTATGTGACGCACGACCAAGAAGAAGCGCTGGTCCTGTCCGACCGCATCGCCGTCTTCAATCAGGGCCGCATCGAACAGGTCGGAACCGGCCGCCAGCTCTACGACGAGCCGACGACCCTGTTCGTGGCCAAGTTCATCGGCGAATCGACCAGTTTGCGTGGCACCGCCCTGACGTCCGGAAACGAAACCAGCCTGACGATCGCCGGCCAGAAGATCGTGGCCAACGGCAAGCTCGCCAGCGGCAGCAAACCGGTGGTCCTGCTGCGGCCGGAGAAGCTTTCGCTTGCCGGCACCAACACGCCTCCCGCCGCCGGGCAGAACAGCCTCACCGGTCAAGTCAGCGAGGCGATCTATCTGGGCTCCGGCTCGAAATACCAGGTGACGTTGCGCGACGGCTCGGTCGCCATCGTACGCGCGTCGCTGGAAGCCACACCGTTCTCGATTGGTGACACGGTCGATCTGCGCTGGTCGGTCGTCGATGCAAAACTTCTTGCCGACGACGACCGCGCCGACATGACGATGACCTGATCGCTCTTTCCCCGCAGGATTTTTAGACATGGACGCCAAAGTCAACGGCAACGTCTCGTTCTGGTATGCCGACATCGGCCTGCCGCCCTATCGCGCGCCGCTTCCGGGCGATCTC
>NZ_RZPI01001107.1:0-972 GCF_003998715.1 Mesorhizobium sp. M7A.F.Ca.CA.002.15.2.1 | reverse complement strand
GCTGAAATAATACTTTTGAATATTTAATTTGGTACGCGAATAATTTTTGGCACTCCTATCTATCGAGTGCCAACGCGTCTATAGAGGAGGGGCGTGGCCGCCTGTGCCGGCCCCCAGAAAGAAAGTTCCCATGAAATTTCGGCCACTCCACGACCGCGTCGTCATTCGTCGCGCCGAAGGCGATATCAAATCCAAGGGCGGGATCATCATCCCCGACACTGCCAAGGAAAAGCCGCAGGAGGGCGAAGTCATCGCTGTCGGCCCTGGCGCACGCGACGAAAACGGCGCGCTTGTTCCGCTCGACGTCAAGGCCGGCGACTTCATCCTGTTCGGCAAATGGTCGGGCACCGAGGTCAAGATCGACGGCGAGGACCTTCTGATCATGAAGGAAGCCGACATTATGGGCGTCATCGACAAGGACGAGACTGGCATCATCGACAAGGGCGAGACCGCTGCAACCGACAAGACCGTGGCCGCCAAGAAAGCTGCCTGACCTTATTTTCTCCGAACGTACTGGATAAAAATCATGTCTGCCAAGGAAATCAAATTCTCCACCGACGCGCGCGACCGCATGCTGCGCGGCGTCGAGATCCTTACCAATGCTGTGAAGGTCACGCTCGGCCCCAAGGGCCGCAACGTCATCATCGACAAGGCCTATGGCGCGCCGCGCATCACCAAGGACGGCGTCACCGTCGCCAAGGAAATCGAGCTTGCCGACAAGTTCGAGAACATGGGCGCCCAGATGGTGCGCGAAGTGGCCTCGAAGACCAACGACCTCGCCGGTGACGGCACCACCACCGCCACGGTGCTGGCCGCCTCGATCCTGCGCGAAGGCGCCAAGCTGGTCGCCGCCGGCATGAATCCCATGGATTTGAAGCGCGGCATCGACCAGGCGGTTTCCGCCGTGGTCAAGGAAATCCAGGCGCGCGCCAAGAAGGTCAAGTCGTCGGCCGAGATCGCGCAGGTCGGCAC
>NZ_RZPI01001106.1:0-973 GCF_003998715.1 Mesorhizobium sp. M7A.F.Ca.CA.002.15.2.1 | reverse complement strand
GCCGTCTTCGCAGGAATTTTCTGACCGCCATGCTGCTCGGTCCGGCGACCGCGTGGCTGGTGGTGTTCCTGGTGCTGCCGTTCATCGCCATCGCCGTGTTCAGCGTCGGCGAACGCGCACCGGAAGGCGGCTATCAGGCCGCCTTTACGCTGGCGCAATATGCCAATCTTCCGGCGCGGGCGACCGCCTTCTGGAACACCATGGTGCTGGCGCCGGTGGGAGCGCTCGCCTGCCTTCTCGTCGCTTATCCCGTTGCCTACTATCTCGCCTTGCGCGCGCCGCAGCGCTGGCGGCTGATCCTGCTGGCGCTGGTCGTCATTCCGTTCTGGACCAGCCTGCTGATGCGGACCTATGCCTGGATGTACATTCTGGGCGGGCGCGGCATTCCGGCGCTGCTCGCCTTTGTCGGCATCGAGGATGTCAGGCTGATCAACACGCCGGGCGCGGTGCTGCTCGGCATCGTCTATGGCTACCTGCCGTTGATGATCCTGCCGATCTATGTCAGCCTCGAACGGCTTGACCGCAGGCTGCTGGAAGCCTCCGCCGATCTCGGCGCCACGCCACTATCGACTTTCCTGGGCGTGACCCTGAAACTGTCGTTGCCGGGCGTGATGACCGGCTTCTCGCTGGTCATGATCCTGCTGCTCGGCGAATATCTGATCCCGACGCTGCTTGGCGGCGGCAAGGTGTTCTTCATCGGCAATGCGCTGGTCGACCTGTTCCTGCAATCGCGCAACTGGCCGTTCGGATCGGCCATCGCCATCACGCTGGTGCTGGTCTCGGTGGAGGTGCTGATTGCCGCAAACCGCATTTCGACCCGAGTTTCGGGCGCGCGCCGGGTGGATCTGATCTGATGCGGGCTTTCGTCATTGCGGTGTTCGCTTTCCTCTATCTGCCGATCGCGCTGGTGGTGCTGTTTTCCTTCAACGCCGGCCACCATGCCAGCGAGTTCACCGGCTTTTCGGTGCAATGG
>NZ_RZPI01001105.1:0-974 GCF_003998715.1 Mesorhizobium sp. M7A.F.Ca.CA.002.15.2.1 | reverse complement strand
GAGCTCAATCCGGTCCTCATGTGCGACAAGAGCCCCGCCGCCCTTGCTTGCGTGCTCGTCGGCATCGGGCTGGGCGTCTTTCCGGACTACAGCGTCAGCGACGATATCGCCGAGGGGCGGCTGGTGCCGGTATTTGCCGACTGGAGCCTGCCGTCAGGCGGCATCCACGCAGTCTTTCCGCCGGCCCGGTTCCGGCCCGCCAAGGTGCGCACCTTCGTCGATCTGCTCGCGGCGGCCGAGAAGCGGCGATCGCGCGGTGTTGCCACGGCTTGAAGCCGATGGCGGTCAGCGGGCCTCTTGCAGGATCATCTCGGCTGCCTTCTCCGCGATCATGACGACCGGCGAGTTGGTGTTGCCCGAGACGATTGTCGGCATGATCGAGGCATCGACCACGCGCAGCCCGGCAAGCCCGTGAACACGCAGGCCGTCGTCGACCACCGCCATCGTATCCGAACCCATCTTGCAGGTGCCGACGGGGTGGAAGATCGTCGTGCCGATATCGCCGGCCTTGCGGATGAGCTCTTCATCGCTGTCATACTGCGTGCCGGGCAGCATCTCTTCCGGCGCAAAGCGCGCCACCGCCCGAGCCTTCATCAAGCTGCGGACATGGCGCAACGACGCGACGGCCACGCTGCGGTCTCCCTCGGTGGAAAGATAGTTCGGCCGGATCTTCGCCGTCTCCCGCGCGTCGGACGAAGCCATGTGCACGCTGCCCCGGCTTTCCGGACGCAGATTGCAGACCGAGACGGTGACCGCGGGAAAGCGATGCAGCGGCTCGCCCAGACGGTCGGTGCTCAGCGGTTGCACATGATATTCCAGATCGGGCGTTGCGAGGCGCGGATCGCTCCTGGCGAAGATGCCGAGCTGGCTTGGCGCCATCGACAGCGGCCCGCTGCGCTTGAGCGCGTATTCCAGCCCCATCGACGCACGGCTGACCAGATTGTGGTAGCGCTGGTTGAGTGTGGCGGTGTTGG
>NZ_RZPI01001104.1:0-976 GCF_003998715.1 Mesorhizobium sp. M7A.F.Ca.CA.002.15.2.1 | reverse complement strand
TTGATGGAGTATGCCGCCGAAGGGTCCAATGCGCCTTTGGTGGCGATCCGCGACGGCAGATACAAATTCGTCCATTGCGAGCTCGATCCGCCGCAACTGTTCGATCTCGAAGCCGATCCGCTCGAACGGGACAATCTGGCCGACGACGCGGCCAATGCGGGCCTGGTGGCGGCATTCATGGACAAGGTCCAGACACGCTGGGACATGGCCGGCTTCGACGCCGCTGTCCGCGAAAGCCAGGCGCGCCGCTGGGTCGTCTATCCGGCGCTGCGCAACGGCGCCTATTACCCCTGGGATTTCCAACCCCTGCAAAAGGCGTCCGAGCGTTACATGCGCAATCACATGAACCTCGACAATCTCGAAGAGAGCAAACGGTATCCGCGAGGCGAATGATGTCAGACCTTCTCGTCCCCTCCCTTGACCATCTCAAGCAGGCCTATGCCGTCACCTCCAGGGCGACGCAGATCACGCCGCTGCTGGAATCGACGGCACTAGCCCGCGAGACCGGCGCCGCCCGCGTCTTCATCAAGCCGGAATCGCTGCAATGGGCCGGCTCATTCAAGGTGCGCGGCGCCTATTGGCGCCTGAAGCAGCTTTCAGTTGACGAAGCGAAGAAGGGCGTCGTCGCCTACTCCTCCGGCAATTTCGCGCAAGGGCTGGCGGCTGCCGGCCAGGCGCTTGGCGTTCCCGTCACCATCGTCATGCCGATCGACGCACCGGCCGCCAAGCGTGATGCCACGGCGGGCTATGGCGCCCGCGTCGTGCTGACCGACCATGGCGAGCGCGCGCGGGAGGAAGTCGCCGCCGCCAAGGCGCGCGAGATCGCCGAGACAGAGGGCCTGGCGCTGCTGCATCCATTCGACGATCCGGAGATCGTCGCCGGCCAGGCGGGCGCCGGCCTCGAAGCGCTTGACCAACTCGAAGCCAAAGGTGCCAGCGCCGACCTCTTGTTCTGCTCGGTCGGTGGCGGGGGGTT
>NZ_RZPI01001103.1:0-978 GCF_003998715.1 Mesorhizobium sp. M7A.F.Ca.CA.002.15.2.1 | reverse complement strand
GCCTTGGCAGCCTTGACGAGATCGTCCAGCGAATCCGCGGACGAAATCACCGTCGACGCGAAAAGCGCCGCGGCCGAAAGGGAAAGCACTTTCCCCGTGAACTTGAACATGTGTTCTCTCCGTTGAACTGACGCCGTTGGACGCCTGCGATGCGGTATCGTTTTCATGTGACAGCCAGATGAAAGCTTTGTGAAAGCGGCTGCTCGCAGTGCGAAAAAGTAAACTCTTTTTAACCTGATGTAGCAATCGCTCCGCGATTCTTTTTCCGGCTAACTAGTTTGTGCCTTGCCCGTCATCCTCCCCCTTGTTTTCATAGCCCCTTTTCAGATCACTTTGCGGCGCGGAAAACGCCTCAGACCGTGCCGGCAATGGCGTTTTCGAGCAAGGTCAGCGCCGCCTTCTTGGTCAGCTTGACCGGGTTACCGCCGGCGGTCGGATCGACCACCGCCATGTCGGCGATCAGCGCCTTGCGCTTCTTGTCCATGTCGAGCCCCTTGATAAGGCCCGGCAGCGCATGCGGCACCTTCAATTCCTTGCGCAGCTTGATAATCGCCTTGGCGAACCCGTCGAAGCCGCCCTTGATGCCGCAATAGGCGGCGAGCCGGCCGATACGCTCCTCGATGGAGTCACGGTTGAAGGCGAGCACATAGGGCATGAACACCGCATTGGTCATGCCGTGATGGGTGTCATAGAGCGCACCGACCGGATGCGACAGCGAATGGATGGCGCCGAGCCCCTTCTGGAAGGCAGTGGCGCCCATGGCGGCGGCGCTCATCATGTGGGCGCGCGCGACGAGATCCCTGCCGTTGGCATAGGCCTTCGGCAGGTTCTCGAAGACCAGCCTCACACCTTCGACGGCGATGCCGTCGGCCATCGGATGATAGCCCGGCGCGCAATAGGCCTCGAGACAGTGGGCGAGCGCATCCATGCCGGTGCCGGCGGTGATGAAGCCGGGCATGCCGACCGACAGCTCCGGAT
>NZ_RZPI01001102.1:0-980 GCF_003998715.1 Mesorhizobium sp. M7A.F.Ca.CA.002.15.2.1 | reverse complement strand
GTCCATCGGCGGCGGTGGCGGCGGCGGCGGCTCCGCCTCGACCAAAGAGGATATCGTCGGCCCAGGCGATGCTGGCGAGACTTCGGTCGGTATCGGCGCGGCGATCGCCCTCGGTGCCGGCGGCGCCGGCAATGGCGGCACGGTTTCGGTGACCAACCGCAATCTGATCGTCACGGACGGCGCCGATTCCTATGGCATCAGCGCCAATTCGATCGGTGGCGGCGGCGGTGTCGGCGGCTCGTCCAGCTCTGGCGTGCTTGGCACTTACGCAATCGGCGGCTCGCTTGGCGGTGCGGGTGGCAAGGGCGGCAATGGCAACCAGGTCGATGTCGTCAATATGGCCGGCGCAACGATATGGACCAAGCAGGAGCGCTCGATAGGCATCTTCGCGCAGTCGGTCGGTGGCGGCGGCGGCGCAGGTGGTGCCGGCGAAAGCAAGGGCAAGAGCGATGGCGGTGAAGTCGCGGTAAACCTGTCGCTTGGCGGCTCGGGTGAGGTCGGCGGCAACGGCGGCAAGGTCAATGTCGAAAACAGCGGCATAATCCAGACCGACAAGGCCAATTCCCACGGCATCCTGGCGCAGTCGATCGGCGGCTCCGGTGGCGTCGGCGGCGCGTCCGGCACGTCATCCACCGACTCGAAGATCGCCATCACGCTGAGCCTCGGCGGCGCCGGCGGCGCTGGCGGTACCAGCGACAAGGTTCACGTCCAGAACTTCCAGAGCGGTTCGATCCTGACGCAGGACGACAACTCGCACGGCATCTTCGCACAGTCGGTGGGCGGCGGCGGTGGTGCGGGTGGCGCTGGCTCGACGGAGACCGGTAAGGCCGAGACGGCCGTTACCATGTATATTGGCGGCCAAGGCGGCAGTGGCAGCATCGGCGGTGAGGTCGAGGTCAACAACTTCGGCAAGATTGAAACACTGGGCTATATCTCGCACGGCATTTTTGCGCAGTCGATCGGCGGTGGCGGTGGTGCCT
>NZ_RZPI01001101.1:0-992 GCF_003998715.1 Mesorhizobium sp. M7A.F.Ca.CA.002.15.2.1 | reverse complement strand
GTCCATGGCCTATGATCTCGATGCGTCACGCACACTCTACGGCCTTGATCGTACCGGCTTTCTCGACCTGATGAACAAGGAAGCCGTGGGCCGTTCGCTGGCTCATGCGGCGCTGATCAAACCTGACGGCTCTTTCGTCATGAGCGCCAAGACCGACACGGATTTTGCCATGCCTGAGCCGCCGGAAGGCGCCGTGGCCAGCGCTGCCGACGGCAAGCCGGTGCTGATCGAGCCGAAAACGCGCAACATCATGGGCGCCATCGTCAAGCTGCGCGAGATCGAAGGGCTCTATCTCTATACCATTCGCCTCGTCGATCCGGAGGTCATCAAGGCGCGGCAGATCGTCAGGTCCAACACCGACGAATATCGGGGGCTGGAAGACAACCGCCGCACCTCGCAGGTGGCCTTCGCGCTGCCCTATCTTTCGCTCACCCTCATCATCATCCTGTCCGCGATCTGGACCGGCATTGCGGTCGCCGACCGTCTGGTGCGGCCCATTCGCCAGCTCATCGGCGCCGCCGACGAAGTGGCGACCGGCAATCTCGACGTCGCGGTTCCGGTCAGGCCCTCGGACGGCGATGTCGCCTCGCTCGGCGATACGTTCAACAAAATGCTTCTCGAACTGAAATCGCAGCGCAACGAGATCCTGTCGGCCAAGGACCTGATCGACGAGAGGCGACGCTTCTCCGAAGCCGTGCTTGCCGGCGTTACCGCCGGCGTCATCGGCGTCGATCCCTACGGCATCGTCACCATCGTCAACCGCTCGGCCGAAGCGATGCTGGCCATATCCGCCAGCGCAGCCCTTGGGCAGAACCTTTCCGCCGTGCTGCCGCATGTCGGCCGCGTCTTCGAAATCGGCCGCAAGTCCGGCAAACCCGTCTATCGCGAGCAGGTGACCTTCTACCGCGCCGGCGCCGAGCGGACCTTCAACGTTCAGATCACCATCGAGGCCGGCGATGACGGCTCGGAGGAAAAGTCCTATGTCGTGACGG
>NZ_RZPI01001100.1:0-992 GCF_003998715.1 Mesorhizobium sp. M7A.F.Ca.CA.002.15.2.1 | reverse complement strand
GCGGCAGCAGGAAGTTACGGGCGAAGCCGTCCTTGACCTTGACGGTATCGCCCATCTGGCCGAGGCGGGAAACGCGTTCGAGAAGAATGACGTCCATGGATTTGTTCCTTTGGTTGGACGCCAATCGATCGATGAGATCGGCGCCGAATGTCTTGGGAACAGGTCAGGAAGCTTGAGCGCCTTTGGCGCTGGTGTCGCTGTCCTGCCTGTGCGGCAGTTAGAGGTTTTGACCTCAACCCGGGATTTGATGTTCAACCCTGCGGCGCCCGTCGCCGTGGGAGAAGAGCGGGCGGCGAACCGCCCGCATTTGAGATATTAGCGAACCACGTAGGGCAGCAGGCCGAGGAAGCGGGCGCGCTTGATCGCCTTGGCGAGTTCGCGCTGCTTCTTCTGGCTGACGGCGGTGATGCGCGACGGCACGATCTTGCCACGCTCGGAAATGTAGCGCTGCAGCAGACGCACGTCCTTGTAGTCGATCTTGGGCGCGTTGGCGCCGGAGAACGGGCAGGTCTTGCGGCGGCGATGGAACGGGCGCCGGGTCGGGATCTGATTGATGTCGACCATTATTCTGCACCCCCTTCAAAGCCTTCGCGCGGACGGCGCGGACCACGATCGGCACCGGCGTCGCCGAACGAGCGCGGCGGACGATCGCCACGGTCGCCGCGATCACGATCGCCGAACGAACGCGGACCACGATCGCCACGGTCACGGTCGCCGAAGCCGCCGCGTTCCGAGCGCTCTTCGCGCTTCTGCATCATGGCCGACGGGCCTTCCTCATGCGCCTCGACCTTGATGGTCAGGAAACGCAGCACGTCTTCGGACAGGCCCATCTGGCGCTCCATCTCGTTGAGCGCGGCCGCCGGGCAATTCAGGTCCATCAGCGTGTAGTAAGCCTTCCGGTTCTTGTTGACCCGGTAGGTGAGGGACTTCAGTCCCCAGTTCTCGACCCGGCCGACGGACCCGCCATTTGCGGAGATGACACCCTTGTACTG
>NZ_RZPI01000010.1:0-25807 GCF_003998715.1 Mesorhizobium sp. M7A.F.Ca.CA.002.15.2.1 | reverse complement strand
GTCGAAGACATGGGCGGCGAACTCGGCGGGCATGTAGAGCTCCCAGCCAAGCTCGCCGACGAAGGTCAGCCGGCTGGCGCGCACCCGCGCATAGCCAAGGTCGATCTCGCGGCTGGTGCCGAAGGGAAACGCCGCCTCCGAGAAGTCATCGGGCGAGACGGCGCGCAGGAGATCGCGCGATTTCGGCCCCATCAGCGCCAGCATGGGCAGGCCGGAGGTGACATCCTGCACGAAGACATGCGCGTCCGCCGGGATATGGCGCTTGAGCCAGGCCAGGTCGCGCCGCTGCGACACGGCGATGGTCACGACCATGTAGGCGGTTTCGGAGATGCGGGTGACCGTGACATCGGCTTCGATGCCGCCTAGCTCGTTCAGCCATTGCGTGTAGACGACGCGGCCGGCGGGTACGTCGACATTGTTGGCACAGATGCGGTTGAGCACCGCGCAGGCGTCACGCCCCTCGATCCAGTATTTCACGAAGCAGGAATGGTCGAACAGCGTAACGTTGTCAGCCGTGTTGCGGCTTTCCTCGCCGCAGGCGCCGAACCAGTTCTGGCGGCCGTAGGAATAGTCGATCTCGGCCTTCATGCCGGGCAAAGCGAAGAAGCCAGGGCGTTCGTAGGCGGCGGCCTCGGTCATGCAGGCACCCGCCGCCATCAGGCGGTCGTGGAACGGGCTCTTGCGGATGTGGCGCGCCGTGGCGAACTGGCGGTATGGCCAGTGCATGTCGAACAAAAGGCCAAGCGTTTCGGTGGTGCGGTCGTAGAGATATTTCTTGTTCGACTGGAACGACATGGTGCGGCGCACGTCGACATCGGCGAGATCGACCGGTGGGCGCCCGTCGCGGATCCATTCCGACAGCGCCTTGCCGACGCCGCCCGAGGAGAGGATGCCGACGGAATTGAAGCCGGTGGCGCAGAACAGGCCGGAGACCTCAGCCGTCTCGCCCAGCAGATAGCGGTCATCCGGCGTAAAGCTTTCCGGTCCGTTGAAGAACAGTTTGATGCCGACATCCGCCAGCAGCGGCACCCGCCTGGTTGCCATTTCGAGGATCGGTTCGAAATGCTCGAAGTCCTCGGGCAGGCTGTCGAAGCAGAAATCGGGCGAGATGCCGTTATGGCCCCACGGCTTGGCCACCGGCTCGAAGCAGCCGAGCAGCAGCTTACCGGCGTCTTCCTTGTAGTAGGAGCACTCGTCGCCCAGGAAAAGCACCGGCAAATTGGCGGGCAGGCCGGGGATGGTCTCGGTGACGATGTAGAAATGCTCGGCGGCGTGCAGCGGCAGCGTCACGCCGATCTGTGCCGCGAGATCGCGCGACCACATGCCACCGCATATCACCACCTTGTCGGCGCGGATCTCGCCCTTGTCGGTGACCACGCCGCAAACGCGGCCGTTCTCGACCAGGATTTTCGTGACCGGCGTGTTTTCGAGAATGCAGGCGCCACCGGTGCGCGCGCCCTTGACATAGGCCATGGTGACGTCGGTGGGGTTGACCTGTCCATCATTGGGGAACCAGAAGCCGCCGACGATGCCGTCGATGTTGACCGGGCTCCAGCGTTCCTTGATCTCGCCGGGCGTGACCATGTCGACCGGCAGGCCGAAATTGCGCCCCATCCAGGCGCCGCGTGCCAGCTCCTCGAAGCGCGCCTCGGTGTTGGCGACACGCAGCGAGCCGCGCTGCATGAAGCCGGTGGCCTGTCCGGTTTCGGCTTCGAGGCGGCCGAACAGCTCGCCGGTGTATTTCGCCAGCTCCGTCATCTGTCGCGTCGCCCGCAACTGCGTCACCAGGCCGGCGGCATGCCATGTCGTGCCGCATGTCAGCTGCTTGCGCTCGCACAGTACGACGTCGGTGATGCCAAGCTTGGTGAGGTGATAGGCGACCGAACATCCGGCAATGCCGCCGCCGACGATGACGACATCAGCCTGTTCCGGCATCTGTTCTGAACTAGCCCCTGACATTACGCGTCCCCCTGAATTGCTGCGCGGCTCAGGCATCTGGCGCCCTTTCGGAGCAGCGTCATGCCGTCGCGTCGATGGATGTCAATGGCGTGCCGCACGCTGCGGCCCACCGTTTTGTGCCCGTCATGCGTGATGGGGCACTTTGTCGGTATCGTTTCCGGCCGCGTGGGGCTTGGCCCAGGCGAAGCGCCGTTCGATCCGCTTCTGCAGGATCATCAGTACATAGACCATCGCCAGGTAGTAGAGGGAGGTGACGGCGTAGAACTCGGCATAGCGGAACGTTGAGGCGACGCTTTGCTGGGTGACCGCCATCAGTTCCGTCAATGAGATCACCGAGGCCAGCGACGTGGTCTTGAGCAGCGTGATGAACTCGTTGACGGTCGGCGGCAGGGCGATGCGCAGCGCCTGCGGCACGACGATCAGGAAGAACACTTGCGGCTTGCGCAGGCCAAGTGCGGCGCCGGCCTGAAACTGCCCTTCTTCGACGGCGCTGAGCGCCGCCCTGTTGATCTCGACCTGATAGGCGGCCTCGTTCAGCGTCAGCGCCAGGAGGGCCGCGATGAAGGGCGAAAACCAGGTCTCGCGGAAGATCGGCCATATTTGCGGCAGGCCGTTCCAGACGAACAGCAGCAGCAGAAGCGCCGGCAGTGCGCGGAAAACAGCGATATAGGCCGTCGCTCCCCAGCGCAGCACCTTGTTTTGCCCGTTGAGCGCCAAGGCAAGCGGCAGCGACAGGAGGATCGCCGCCGCATGCGCGAGTATTGTCAGGGCGAGCGCTACCAGCGCCGCCCTGAAGAACGTCCCGGAAAAAAGTGTCGACCAGAACAAGCCAAAGTCAAAGCTCACGGAACCCTGCCGATCGCGCCGTTACTGACCGATGCCACTGATGGTCGACATCGGAAGCTTCCACGTCTCGGCGATGGTCTTCATGGTGCCGTTCGCGGCAAGCTCCTTGACAGTAGCGGCGACCGCCGCCGCGTCAGCCTCATCCTTGCGGAAATAGGCCGCGTACTGATCCTGCGCGCCGGCCGAGTAGACGATCTTCAACTCACCGGGCTGCTGCAAGTCGCGGTAGGCGAATTCGGTGTCCTGGCTGATCGTCGCGACCGCGCGACCCAGCACCACCTGTTGCATCGCATCGGTCTGCTTGGGATAGGTCTGCATGGTGATCTTGTCGCGGCCGGCCTTGGCCAGGTCCTCGTTCACCTTGTCCAGCAGGCCTATATAGGAAGTGCCGGACTGGACGGAGATGGTCTTGCCGGAGAAATCCTCATAGCTCTTGTAGGCGGACGCATCGTCGGCCTTGCCGATCATGACGACGCCGGTCTTCAGATAAGGCACGCCGCTCAGCTTCTCCAGCCGTTCGGGTTTCAGCAAAGCGCCGCTGATGACGATGTCGCAGCGCTTCGATTCCAGGCCGGGAAGCAGGCCGCTGAAGTCCATCGTCGTGATACTGGCGTCGACCTTCCAGTGCGCGGCCAGCGCCTTGATGACGTCGATGTCGACGCCAACGGGAGCCTCGCCCGCCGTCTTGATGAATTCCATCGGCGGGAAAGTGGGATCGACGCAGGCTTGCAGTTTACCGTCGGCGGCGAAGCTCGGCGGCTGTGCTGCCGCCGGCGTGGCGGCCGCGAGGGCGATGAGTAGAAGGATCTTGCGGTTCATGGTTCACCTCTAGTTTGGGCTCTTGGCGGCCTCAAGGAACGCTTGCCGAAAGTTCGTCAATAGTCAACATAATTCATTTAAGAGAACAGGAGACAGCGAAAGAATGGCGCCACCGCATCGGCAACCGGCATCGAAAGTCCGGAGCCGCGAGCCGCGACGCCATCACCGATGGCGTCGGCGCGCTCCTGTAGCGGCCAAGGCCACGCGTCAGTGCGTCTCGGCATTCTTTGCGGCGATCAGGCAGATCAGTTCGTACATCATCACCATGGCGACCTGCGCCGTGATCTGGTTGGGGCTGTCCTTGGTCGGCATCAGGCAGACGACGTCCCCACCGATGATGTTGAGCCCCTTCAATCCTTGCAGAAGGCGCGTCGCCTCGCGGATGGTCAGGCCGCCGAAGCCCGGCTCGAGGTTCGAAACCCCGGGAGCGACGGAGGGGTCGAGGCTGTCGAGATCGAAGGTGATGTAGGCGGGGCGATCGCCAACCCGCTCGCGGATCATCTCCACCATGCGCTCTATGCCCAAGCGTTCGAACTCGTCCATCGTAACAACCCGATAGCCCAGAGCGCGACTCGAGCCGCCAACGCCGCCGGTGTGGATATCCGCCGCCGGATGACCGCGCATGCCGATCTGGATGCTGCGTTCCGGGTCGACCGCACCTTCCTTTGCCGTATAGGCCGCCCAGTGCGCCGCCGAACGCTTCGCGCCAAGCCAGTGGGGCATGTTGTCGTAGGAATCGGTGTGCGCGTCGAAATGGATCAGCGAGCAGGGCTGGCCTCCCGACAGGCGCCGGCCCGGTCCGGCGATGGCCTTGATGATAGGCCCGGTGATCGAGTGATCGCCGCCGATGGAAACCGGGTTTGTGCCGGCGGCGTCGAGCCGGGCGTAGAAGGCTTCGATGTCGCGGACACAGGCCTCGTTGTTCATGGCCTCGGGCAGGGGAACGTCGCCAAGATCGCTGATCTTGGCGGCATCCCATGGCGAAAAGCCGTGCACCCCGTGCGAGCGGCGATAGTAGCCCGACACGTTGCGGACCGCGCGCGGGCCAAGATGTTGGTCGCGCTCCGTCGAGCCGTTTCCGGAGCTGTGCGGCACGCCGACCAGGCCGATATCCACATCGGCCGGAGTCTCCGCTACCGGGCAGCGGAAAAACGTCGCGATGCCCCACCAGTACCAACTCTGCGAACTGCGCCTGGCTTCGGCAATATCGTCTTGGCTCATCATCGCTCCTTCATCCGTATGCTGGCGGGGAAGGCTCGCCTCATGGCACCGCCGCCTCCTCGAAATTCATCTGGATGCTGGTGGGGAATTCTGTATAAGTCAACAAAGTTGTTCTATACAGAACACATAAAATTCCGGCTTGTACGGCGGACCGAGCTGACGGTATGGGATTGAACATGCTGAGAGCGCAATCATGACGAGTGGCACCCAGAGGCCGTCCACGGCCCGCATCGGTGATGCCCTGCGCAATCGACGGCGCGAACTGGACCTTACCCTCCAGGCCGTGGCGGATGGCGTTGAAGTCAGCAAGGGTTTTCTCAGCGAAGTCGAACGCGACAAGGCCTCGCCCTCGGTGGCAACGCTCGTTCGCCTGTGCGACATTCTTGGAATTACGATCGGCAGCCTGTTCCAGCATGACAACACGGCTGTCGTCCGCGTTGACGCGCGCACTCCGGCGGTGCTCGGCGGCACCGACCTTTTAGACTTCCTGCTCAGCCCGAAATCCGCGGTTCGGACGCAGGCGATCCTGTCGATCATGGCGCCGGGCGGCACCGGCGGCGACAAGCTCTACAGCTGGCGTTCGGAAGAGGAATTCGTGTTCGTCGTCGAGGGCAGCGTGACCGTGTTGCTCGAAGGCGAGGAGTTCGTCCTGCTCGAAGGCGACGCCATGACTTTCGACCCAAGACGCCTCCACACCTTCCGCAACAGTTCCGCCACCAAGCAGGCGCAAGCGCTTTTCATCCTGTCGCCGCCGTCCGTCTAGAGGCGCAGTCATCTTAAGCCAGCGTAGTCCGATGACGTCGGCTTTCGGGAAACGGCGAAGCTGGTCTTAACGACCGACTTGAGGCGCAAAGCTGCCGGCTTCACCCCTCGGGAGTTTCGCGCTCGCCTGCCGGGCCTCGCCTTCGATCTCGATCTTGCTCCGCGCTTGAAGATCGAAGCGCACCGTTACGGTGCGCATGCGCGCATGCAGGACTCCGTCCAGCGTACCGCGCATTTCATGCAGATAAGTCAGCGACGATTTCCCAAGCTTTTCTATAACGCTGCGAACGGTGACCAGAGTTCCCACCGCGGTTTCATGCACGTAGTCGATCTCCATCCTCACATCCGCCCAGCCGAGGGTCGGCGTCAAACGAGGATCGGCAATCCTGCCCAGCAACTGGAAACTGGCGTCATCGAACATCGCCACATAATGACGAACGTTGAGATGGCCCATCGCGTCGCACATCCAAGGATGCACGACGCCGACATAGGTTTCGATGCCGGGGGGCGTCAAAACCCGACCTCATGTGCGCCCTTGAGATCCAGCAGTTGACGGGCTTCGTCGGGCGTCGCGATTTCGAGCGACAACTCGTTGAGAATGCGCTTTATCTTGGCCACCTGTTCGGCATTGCTCTTGGCGAGCGTGCCCTTGCCGACATAGAGGCTGTCTTCCAAACCGACCCGTACATTGCCGCCCATGATCGCGCCCATCGTGCAGAGATTTATCTGGTGCTTGCCCGCGGCAAGGATCGACCAGAGATAGTCGTCTCCGAACAGCCGATCAGCCGTCCTGCGCATGTGCATCATGTCTTCTGGGTCGGCGCCGATACCGCCCAGCAGCCCGAAGATCGTCTGGACGAAAAGCGGCGGCTTCAGCAGCTTGCGGTCGAGAAAGTGCGCAAGCGTGTAGAGGTGACTGACATCGTAGCACTCGAACTCGAACTTCGTGCCATAAGCCTGGCCGACCTCGACGATGATCCGCTCGATCTGCTCGAACGTGTTGGAGACGATGCCCTTCTTTGTGTCTTCCAGATAGCCCTTCTCCCAGTCGTACTTCCAGTCGGTGTATTTCGGCGCGATGTGGTGCAAGGCGAAATTCATAGATCCCATATTGAGCGAGCAGAGTTCCGGCTTCGAAGCGTGCGCCGCTTCAAGGCGCTCTTCGAGGGTCATCTTCAGCCCGCCGCCGGTGGAAATGTTCATCACGGCGTCGGTCTGCTGCTTGATGCGCGGCAGGAAATCCATAAACAGCCTGGGATCAGGGGTAGGCTTGCCGGTCTCCGGATCGCGGGCATGCAGATGGATCACCGACGCCCCGGCTTCGGCTGCTCCGACAGCGGCGTCGACGATCTCGGACGGCGTTATCGGCAGATACGGGCTCATCGTCGGCGTGTGGATCGAGCCGGTGACCGCACAGGTGATGACGACTTTCGGCGATTTCTTCATGGTTGAACTCTCCCTTGTCTGCCTTTTGTTGTTATCTATCGAGAGCGAGGCAATCCTCACGACCACAGCCCAATCGAACCGCCTCGCCCGCATTGAGTTCGGACCGAGACGACGATGCGGCAAGCTTGACAATGAATTTCAGGCCGCCCGCCGTGACAGCGACGAGCCGGATGTGATCGCCGACATAGACGGACTGAACGACGGTTGCCGCGATCACGTTGAGGGCGGTGGAGCCTTCGTGCAATAAGGACATGCGCTCGGGCCTGATCGACAGCGTCACCCTGGCGCCCGTAGGGGGCGTCGCGCCAGGGGAAATGGCGTTCAACACCAGATCGCCATCGTCGAGATGGACGGCCACGCCACCATTTTCACCGCCGGCAAGCACGGTGCCGGACATGCGGTTGTTCTCGCCGATGAAGCTCGCCACAAAGCTGCCCGTCGGACGCTCATACAGTTCGCGTGGTGTCGAAAGCTGCTCGATGCGGCCGGCGCTGAACACCGCGATCCGGTCGGACATGGTCAGCGCCTCGGTCTGGTCGTGGGTCACATAAACGAACGTGACGCCAAGCCGGGCATGGATTTCCTTGATTTCGAACTGCATCTGCTCGCGCAGTTGCTTGTCTAGGGCGCCGAGCGGTTCGTCCATCAGGACAAGATTTGGTTCGAAGATCAGGGCGCGGGCAACCGCGACGCGTTGTTGCTGCCCACCCGAAAGCTGCGCCGGACGCCGGTTGCCGAATTCGGGCAACTGGACCATGTCGAGAACGTTCCTGACACGTTGCGTCACCTCCTCGCGGCCAAGTTTGCGGACCTCGAGTGGGAAAGCCAGATTTTCGGCGACCGTCATGTGCGGGAAAAGCGCGTAGTTCTGGAACACCATGCCGATGCCGCGACGATTGGCGGGAACGTTGTCGATGCGCTGACCGTCAATGAGGATTTCGCCCTCGGTCGTATCCTCGAATCCGGCAAGCATCATCAACGCCGTCGTCTTGCCGGATCCCGAAGGCCCCAGCAGCGTCAGGAATTCGCCGCGCATGATTTCCAGGTCGAGCTGACGCACCGCCTGGACGGTCTGCCCGTAGCGCTTGCTGACGCCACGAAACTCGACATGAACCGGGCCATGCGGGGATCCGCCCATCACCGCGCCTGCGCCTTCGGATCACGGCGTACCGAAGCCGGGCGTTTGCGCGCAGGTTGAGCCTCAGCCGCCGCCGCGGCGCGAAGAATGATGTCGGCGGCCTCGCGCAGATCGGCAACCAGCGCCTTGCGCGCAGCCGCGCCATCGGCGCGACGCAGCGCCGCGAGCATTTCGTCGTGATGGTCCAGGCCCAGGCCGTAGGTCACGTCGGAGCGGACGATGTTCAGAAACGGTCCTGCCTGCAGCCACAATTTCTCGATGATCTGCTGGATGAGAGGTGAACGCGCGGCATGGTACATCGTGAAATGGAAGCGCCTGTTCAGGCCGAGATAATTAGCCATGACATTGCTCTCGACGCATTCGCGCATCAGCCCGTTCAGCTTCGCCAATTCATCGAGTTCTTCGGGCGTGATGGTCGTCGCGGCCCACTCGGCCGCCGTCCCTTCGACGCTGCAGCGCACACGCACCAGATCCGAAATACGCGCCACCGTGGCCTCAGGGACAATGACGCCCCGATTTGGGTGGTCGAACATCGCCTCGTCGCTGACGAGTTGCCGCAAGGCCTCGCGCACCGGCATGGCGCTGGTCCGGTACTGTTCGGCAAGCTGTCGTACGACCAGTCTCTGGCCGGGCAGGAAGTCACCGTTCATCAGTGCCTCCTTCAAGCCCGTATGTACACGAACATGAGCTGTCTTTTGCGCGGCCGAGCCGGCAGTGGCATCCTTGCGATCGAGCATCAGTTTGTCCGGCGCGGCAGTATTTTGAGGTTGCTCGACAGGAAATCGTCGAATGCGGCGGCGAAGCCGTCGAGTTCTGCGTCGCCAAATGGCAGTGACAACGCCAGCATGCCGCGCGGCGTCACGTAGTACCCTCGCAACAGCATCTCGATATGCCAAAGCGCAATCGCCGATGGATCGGCATCGTCGAGCCGCGCCGGCGTGTCCACCGGCCCCCTGACGAAATGCAGGTTCATCAACGACCCGCGCCCTATGACGATGCCCTCGACGCCATACCGCTCAAGGGAGACGTTCATCGCTTCACGCAAGCGATCGCCGCGCGAATTGATGGCGCGGCTCGCCTCTTGCGTCAGCACCTGCGTCAGACCGGTCAAACCAGCAGCCATGCTGAGAATATTGTTGTTGAACGTCCCGCCATGCGAAAACGCACCAGGCAAAGCAGGATCGAAGCGGTCGACGAGATCCGCGCGTCCACCGAATGCGCCAAAACTCGCACCGCCGCCGATGTACTTTCCGAGCGTCACGAAATCGGGAAAGATTTCATGTGCGCCATGGAGCGCGCGGTAGTCGAGGCGCGAGGTCATCACCTCGTCGAAGATCAGCAGCGCGCCGGTCTCCTTCGTCGCGGCGCGCAGCGCTTCCAGGAACTCACGCGTCGCCGGGATGCAGCCGCCGCCGCCCATCATCGGTTCGACGATCACCGCGGCAAGTTCGTCGCCCTGTTCCTTGATGAGCGCCACGGCGCCTGCACTATCGTTGTAGTCGGCGAAGACAAAGGGGAAAGGCAAATTGAGCGGTGAGCCGCCATGCGCGAAGGTGAGTACGCCGCCATGATAGCCCTCGCGGAAGGCGAGGATCTTCGAGCGCTGCGTGATGGCGCGAGCCGCCGAAATCGCCATGATGTTCGCCTCGGTGCCCGAGTTGCAGAAGCGCACGCGCTCGATGGCCGGAAAACGGTCGACCACCGCGGCAGCCAGGCGCGCCTCATAGCGGTTGGGTGCGCCCAACATGATGCCACCCTGTATGACGTCCACAAGGGCCGCCGAAATCGCCTTGTCGGAGTGGCCGTAAAAACCGGCACTGTATTCCGAGACCAGGTCGACATAGGTATGGCCGTCCAGATCGGTCACCCTGCAGCCTTCACCGGAAACAAACGATACGGGGAATGGCCGATACCATAGAACAGCCCTCGTATTGCCGCCCGGCAACGATGCCGCGGCCTCGTTCTGACGCGCCCGGCTGTTCGGGTTTGCGTCAGCGAAACGCTGTCGCGCCTCGTCCAGAACAGCAGCGAGACTGACATTGGCGCGCACGTCTCTAGTGCCTTGCAGCATTCGATCAAATCCCTTTGGCTTTTTCACTTTTTTACACCGTACCGTAAATTCCTGTTGCTAATCAATCAATTTTGCGTTTGAAATTTGATCAAATCTACAACGATAAGAAAGGGGAACTGCAATGAGGACTTATCTGCAAGCCGTATCTGCCGCCGCGATCTGCCTCGCGACCTCGGCTTTGGTCGCGTCCGCGGCCGACCCCGTCACGGTAGTCGGCTGGGGTGGTACATGGGACAAGGCCTACAAGGATGGGGTCTGGGACAAGTACACCGAAAAGACGGGCGTCCCGATCGTCATGGAAGAGTGGGGCGGCGAGGTCGCCAAGGTGCGTGCCCAGGTGCAGGCGGGCAACATCACCTATGACGTCGTCTCGGTCGAAGCGCCCGCCATGGAAGTCGGCTGCGCCGAAGGCCTGTTCATTCCGCTGACGCCAGAAATCACAGGCGACGCGGCCAATTATTTGCCGGGCACCCTGCACGAATGCGGCGTCGCGTCCGATACCTGGGCCACGGTCCTCGCCTACAACACAAATGTCTACAAGGGCGACGCCGCGCCGAAGAGCTGGGCGGATTTCTGGAACGTCGAGAAATTTCCGGGAAAGCGTGGCCTCTACCAGCAGGCGCAGTTCACGCTGGAAAACGCGCTGATGGCCGACGGCGTTAAGCGCGAGGACATGTACAAGGTGCTGGCCACGCCGGAAGGTATCGACCGGGCTTTCGCCATGCTCGACAAGATCAAGCCGAACGTCGTCTGGTGGTCCACCACGACGCAGGGCATCCAGAACCTCGACAGCGGGGAAGTGACGCTCAGCGACGCGTTCAATGCACGCATCACCAACGAAGCCATTAACGAGAAAAAGCCCTACGCCATCGCATGGGACGCAGGCTTCTTCTACGGCACCGACTACTGGGCCGTGGTGAAGGGCGCACCGCACCAGCAGGGCGGGCTGGATCTCCTCAAGTGGTTCTCCATCCCTGAAAATCAGGCCGGCTTCTCGAAACTCTATGCCTATGGCACCGGCCGCAAGGAAGCCGCCGACCTCATTCCCGCGGATTGGAAGGCCAACCTGCCGACGTCGCCGGAGCACCTCCAGTACGGCGCCGCCTATAACAACGACTTCTGGACCGAGCACAAGGAAGCGCTGGAAGAACGCTTCAAGGCTTGGCTCGCGAAGTAACCCAGGCATGTTGGTCGGGACAAAGCCGGCTATAAAGCGGCGCCAACGGGGCGGCATGCTCGCCCTGTTGACGGCCCCGCTTATCCTGTTCGTCGTCATTCTGTTTCTGTGGCCGGTGGCGCGCTTCCTCGCTCTGGCCGTCGACAACTCGGATTTTTCGAACAACCTGCCGCACACAATTGCCGCTCTGGCAGGCTGGAAAGCAGATAGCGGCCTGCCTGGCGAACCCGTCTTTGCAGCACTCGTCGAGGACCTGGCCGACGCGCGGCGCGCCGGAAAGGAAGGCGTACTGGCGCAACTCGTGAACCAGCGCGTCGTCGGCAGCCGTTTCCTCGTCATCAAGACGGCAAAGGATGCGGCCGACGGCAAGCTGACTATGCGTCCCGTGCGCGACGAGGTGCTCTCCAAACAGGCCGGCTGGAAAAATATCGATCTCTGGCAGGTCATCGCGCGTCAGCAAAGCGCGCGAACGGACTATTATCTGCTTGCGAGCCTTGACCTGAAGCGAGGCGCGGACAATTCGATCGAAGCCATTTCAGCCGATCGCGCCATCTTCGTCGACGCGCTGCTGCGTACGATCTGGATCAGCATCGTGGTGACCGTGATCTGCGCGGTGCTCGCCGTGCCGCTGGCGCAGGCAATTGTCAGCGCGCCGCCGGCCTGGTCGAAGCTCATGTTCGCGCTGATCCTGTTTCCGCTCTGGACATCGCTGCTGGTGCGCACCGTCATCTGGATCATCGTGCTGCAGAAGAACGGACCCGTGAATTCCACGCTGCTTGGCCTCGGCATCGTCAGCGAGCCGCTCAATCTCATTTACACACGCTTTTCACTCTACGTGGCAATGGTTCAGGTTCTGCTGCCCATGATGGTGCTCTGCGTCGTCGCCGTCATGCGGCGGGTTCCGACCACCTATATGCGCGCGGCACTGTCACTGGGCGCGCCGTGGCTCACAGCGTGGCGCCGCGTGCAGTTGCCGTTGATCCTGCCAGGAATCCTGTCCGGCGGGGCGATCGTTTTTGTCTTCGCACTCGGCTACTACATCACCCCGACGCTTGTCGGCGGGCCGACCGACCAGATGATCTCCAGCTACATAGCGTTCTACACGAACAGCACACTGAACTGGGGCATGGGTGCAGCGCTTTCGTTGCAACTGCTGATGATCCTCGTCCTGTTTGCATTCCTGTTCTGGACGGCGTCCGTCCTCTTCCGCCGCAAGGCGCATGTCGCATGAGCGCCGACCGCTTTCGGAAATGGCTGATGTATGCCTATGCGGCGACATTGCTGGCGTTCATCATCCTGCCCCTGCTGATCGTGATCCCCATGTCGCTGACCTCGAGCAACTCGCTGGCGTTTCCGACGCCGGGCTGGTCGCTGCGCTGGTATGCCGAACTGTGGGTCGACCAGCGCTGGCCGACCGCGCTGTGGAACTCGGTCGTCATCGCGCTGTCCACCACGGTTCTGGCGCTGCTGCTCGGCATACCGGCGGCGATCGGGCTCGCCTGGGGCGATTTTGCCGGCAAACGGATCCTCTATGCGATCATCGCCGCGCCCTTGGTGACGCCAGTCGTCATTGTCGGCGTCGCGGCCTTTTCATTCTTCGCCACACTGGGACTCGTTGGCAACAAGCTATCGATCATTCTGGTGCATACGGCCATGGCCGTGCCTGTGATGCTGACGACTGTCGTCGCCAGCCTTTCGACCTTCGACCGGACGTTGGTTCGCGCGGCGGCATCGCTCGGCGCCGGCACCATGCGCACATTCTTCAAGGTAGTGCTGCCGCTGATAGCGCCGGGCGTCATTACAGGGGCCATCATCGCCTTCATCATCTCTTTCGACGAAGTCGTCGTCGCAAGTTTCCTCTCGACGGGCGCAGAGCGAACCTTGCCTCGCATGATATTCTCCGGGGTGCGCGAGTCCATCAGTCCCGCCATCGCGGCCGTCGCCGTGCTGCTGATCGCTTTCTCGGCAATCCTGCTTGTGGTCATCGCCATCCTGCAGAGCCGCTCACAAACTCTTCGCGCAAAGGCATCGGCATGAGACTGGTACCCTCGGTGCAGCAACTAGAGACAGAGATGACGGCCTGGCGGCGGCATCTGCATGCCAATCCAGAACTCGGCTTCGAAGAGTTCGAGACGGCACGTTTCGTGGCGGACAAACTGCGCTCGTGGGGCATCGAGACGACCGAAGGTGTCGGCCGCACAGGCGTCGTCGGCACGCTCAGGGGCAGGCTCGGCGCTGGTCGCAGCCTGAGCATTCGCGCCGATATGGACGCCCTGCCGATGACCGAGGCGCGGCCGCTGCCGCATGCGTCCCGCGTCCCCGGGAGGATGCATGGCTGCGGCCATGACGGCCACACGACAATGCTGCTCGGCGCAGCGTCAGCACTTGTTCGCTCGCCCGACTTCGCCGGCACGGTGCATTTCATCTTCCAGCCGGCCGAGGAGGGTCGAGGTGGGGCGCTTGCCATGCTGGATGAGGGCCTTTTCCAGCGTTTCCCCTGCGATGAAGTTTACGCGCTGCACAATTGCGAACGGCCGCTCGGCGAGATCGCCGTCCACCGCGGAACGGTGGCCGCGGCGGCCGATCGCTTCGAGATCGTCGTCCACGGCAGGGGCGGCCATGCGGCGACACCGCATCTGGCGATCAATCCACTCCCCATCGCCGCGCGCATCCTGCTCGCAATCGAAGCCCTGCCCGGCCGCCTGACCGATGTGCACGCTCCGGCAATCGTCACCGTTGGCAGCCTGCGCGCAGGCGAAGCCTTCAACACCATCCCCGATACGGCGTTTCTGACCGGCACCGTGCGCACCTTCGACCATCAGGTTCAAAAGACGCTGGAGACGGCAATCCGCCGCATCGCGAAAAACGAGGCTGAAGCTTTTGGCGCCAGCGTCGACATTCTCTATGAAACGCCCTTCGCGCCGACGATCAACACCCCGGCGCAAGCCGATGCGATGATCGCGATTGCGAACGAGGTGATGGGACCGGAACGTCTCGTCGTCGATCCGCCTCCCGAGATGGGCTCGGAAGATTTCTGCTACATGTTGGAACAGCGGCCGGGCTGCTATTTCTTGCTCGGCCAGGCCGACGATGCGCATCAGGCTGCGGCTCACGACACCAACTACGACTTCAACGACGCAATCCTGCCGATTGGCGCCAGCCTTTGGGTCAGGCTGGTGGAGCGCCGCCTGTCGGCCAGAGGCGCATCGTGATGCAACTGACGGAAAAGGACATTGTTTGGCGAAGCCATTGGCTGCGGCAGGTCCTGCCCGAGGACCCAGACCTTGCGCCTCCGCTCGAAGAGGCAACGCAGGCCGACATCTGCATCGTCGGCGGCGGGTATCTTGGATTGTGGACGGCCATCCGCCTCAAGGAGCACAATCCAGGCTTCGATGTTGTCATTTTAGAGCGCGACATTTGTGGTGGTGGCCCGAGCGGCCGCAATTCCGGAATGGTGCTTTCGGCATGGACCAAATACAGCGCGCTTGTCGCCCTGCGCGACGGAACCGACGCGCTTTCGATCATCAAGGCATCCGAAGCCGCGATCGGCGGCATCGAGGCTTTCTGCAAGGTCGAGGCGATCGACGCCTGGTTCGATCGCATCGGCTGGATCTGGGGCGCGACGTGCGAAGCACAGCTTGGCGCCTGGGACGACGCGTTGAACAAGCTGGCGGCGCATGGCTACGTGCCTGCGCGACGCGTTTCGCGCGACGAGATCGCGGCGATGGCAGGCACGACGAGCCACCTCGGCGGCGCGTTCGACGCTTCGTCGGCAACAGTGCATCCCGGATTCCTGGTGCGCGGCCTGCGTCGTGCAGCGCTAAAGCGCGGCGTTCGGATCTATGAAAAGTCGCCGATGAAGCGGTTTTCACGACGGGGCAAGCTCACGGTGGAAACGGCGAAAGGAACTGTATCCTGCGGCAAGGTCGTGCTTGCCATGAATGCCTGGTCCGGCGCGATTCCGGAACTGGCCCCTGCGATCTTCAACATCTCCAGCGACGACGCCATGTCACAGCCCATTCCAGACCTTCTCGACAAGATCGGCTACCGCCGGGCGCCGCTGATGATCGATTCCCGCGTCTTCGTTGGCGGTTGGTCTCCGACGCGCGATGGTCGGCTGTCCGTCGGCGTCAGCGGTGGCGTTATTGGCTTCGGCGGCATCGTCGACCAGCGTTTCCATGGCCAGTCGCCCCGTGTCGCCGAAATGCGTCGCGCGCTGCGGGACGGCCACCCGGCGCTCGCCGATTTTCCGCTCGAGACATCATGGAACGGCCCGATCGACCGGACGGTGAGCGGCGTGCCACTTTTCGGCGCTTTGCGCGCCAACCGCGATGTCGTTTACGGCTATGGCTTTTCCGGCAATGGCACGACAATGGCTTATATCGGCGGCGAGATCCTCACCGGCCTGTTGACTGACGGTGAATCGGAACTGACGCATTCGGCGCTGGTTCGTCCGGTAACGCGCGGTTTCCCGCCCGAACCCTTTCGCTTTGTCGGTGCACATTTTGTCCGCGGCGCTGTGCGTCGGCGTGACGATTTCGAACATGCCGGGCGCAAGCTCGATCCGGTGACGAGATGGCTCGCCGGGCTGGCTCCGTCCGGCGTCACTCCCTCCAAAGCCAATCTTCGCGCAAAAAAGGGATGACGATGTCCAAGGCCAAGATTTTCAAGCACAGCGAGTTGACCCTAAAGCCATCGGTCACGCCGACCGGAACGTCTTCGATCGCGCGCGTGATCAATGCCGAGATCAGCCGGACCATGGGCGGCGGCATCGAGTATCTGGAGAACGCCTCGATCGACTGGACCGTGACCTATGACGAGGTGCTGTTCATCCATGAAGGCACGCTGACGATCGAACTGGATGACGGCCGCCACGAATGCCGCCCTGGCGACATCGTCTGGCTGCCCAACGGCACCCACCTCAAATACATCGCCACCGAGCGTACCGGCTATTTTTACTGTCTGTACCCATACGACTGGGCAGCACGGCAAGGGACGGTAGAACCTTGAAGTGGCAGGCATATCATGGATTGGCCCTTCACGGCGCAGTTCCGGGGTAGCGAAACTGCTGTTTTGGCATCTCCGCGCCGACCGGCGCGGCGAAACAGTTCTAGTCACGGAATATGGCCAACCTTTCTCGCCGAAATCTCTGACCGGTGCTATGACCCACTGGTGCGCTCTCGCGGGATTGCCGAAGGGCCTTACGCTGCATGGTCTGCGGAAGTCACTTGGGGTCTATCTCGCCGAAGCGGAGGCATCCACCAGGCAGATGTTGGATGTCTCGGCCATGACGACATTGACCATGCCGAACTCTATTCCCGGGAAGCGTCGCAGGTGCGTTGGCTGTGCAGGGCATGGACCGAGTCGTACGGCTGGTAACGCGCTTGGCGAACCTCGTGGCGAACCTGTCAATAAACCCATTGATAATAATGCCCTTCCCGAGAGATGGGTGACAGTTCATTCTGGATAGATGGGTTACACTTTCGGCCCTTTGCAAGGAGAGCAAGGTGCCTTGGAGGGAGTGTAACGTCATGGAAGAGCGGCTGAAGTTCGTCGCCCGGCTGCTGGACGGCGAGAAGATGGCGATGCTTTGCCGGGAGTTCGATATCTCGCGCAAGACCGGCTACAAGATCCTCACGCGCTACAACGACAGCGGCCTGGAGGGGCTGACGGACCGATCGCGGCGGCCCTATCGCCACGCCAATCAGCTTCCGTTTCAAATCGAGAAGCTGATTGTGCGCCTCAAGCAAGACAAGCCGACATGGGGTGCGCCGAAGATACGCGAGCGGCTGGCCCGGCTGTATCCGGATGTGCACCGGCCCGCGATCTCGGCCGTGCATGCCGTGCTCGACCGCCACGGCATGGTCGAGCGCCGCAAGCGCAGGCGCAACAGGGCGACGGGGACACCACTTTCAAACGGCTGTCGCCCTAACGATCTTTGGTGTGCCGACTACAAGGGCGAGTTCGGCAGAGAACACGGCCGGGACAGGGGATCACAAACACTTGACCGTTCCAGACCCTGGCAGTGGCGCATCGATTGACCGTTGGCTCTGTTCGTGGGCACCGAAAATAGGGCCTTCTTGGTCCTCGGCAGAGAATATGGCCCGGACGGGGGATAACAAACACTTGACCGTTCCAGACTCTGGCAGTGGCGCATCGATTGACCGTCGACTCTGTTCGCGAGCGCCGAAAATACGGACGACCCCTATGGTCAAAGTGCACTTCTGACCTGCTAGGCACTGTTCGATAACTGGAGGCACCCGCTACGGTGCCCTCGTATTTAAGACACCTGTCAGTTTCAAGCCTGGACATTGACGCGTGGCGCGGCTGCCATTCGTTGACCGCCACGTCGAATTGCCCGCCAACCAGTGTACAGCCGCCGGTGGTCACATTGAGCAAAAGTGCCGAGATCAGGAGGGGTTTCATAAGGCCTCTTCGTTTGGCTTTGTTAACGACCCCTTTCTTGCAATTGTAGCTGACAGCAGCCTGAAAGCCCCCAGATATTCGCTGGCGCCGGTTCAGCCTACTGTCAGCTTCGATCAATAAGGCAGGAGCCTTGCCCTCATACCGGAGCTCGGCAGCCTGATGCGAATACTGCTCATTGAAGACGACGACGACCTTAGAAGTGCTGTGCACGATCATTTGGTGGCTGGTGGCCACGCGGTCGACTGGGCCGAGGGCCTGTCCGGAGCGCGCGGTCATGCAGCTGTGGCCGGCTACGACGTTATTTTGCTCGACGTTCACCTGCCGGACGGCAATGGCATCGACTATCTGCGGGAGCTGATCAAGGGGCTTGATACAACGCCGGTCATCATTCTGACAGCCCGCGATCGGATTTCGCATCGCATCGAGGGGCTCAACGCTGGCGCCGACGACTATTTGGTCAAGCCGTTCGATCTGGGGGAACTCTCGGCACGCATCCGTGCAGTGGCACGTCGCCAAGGGCATTTTCCGGAGCCGCAATTTTCGGTTGGGACGCTTTCCATACAGGCAGCCGAGCGACGCCTCTTCCGCGACGGGCAGGAGGTCCACCTGTCTGGACGCGAATGGGCGGTGCTCGACTGCCTTCTACGCCGGCCCGGTTCGGTCGTTTCAAAGGGGAGGATCGAGCACGCGCTTTATTCATTCAATTCGGAGTTCGAGAGCAACACAGTGGAGGTTTATGTCAGCCGGCTCCGCAAGAAGATCGGCGGGGATAGAATAGCAACCGTGCGTGGCTCCGGATACAGGCTCGTGGTCACATGACGAACTCGAACAGCATGACGAGAAAGCTGATATCGTGGTTAGGCGGGGCAACGCTCCTGGTTTGGATCGCCGCCCCAACCATTGCTGCGTTCATTTTTTGCAATAATGTAAACGAAAGTTCGGATGACTTGCTCCAGGGGAGCGCAGAGTACAGAGAACCAGAGCTGATCAAGGTCTTGAATGGAAAACACGTTGATCAATACAATAACCACTTGCCAACTTATGAAAAGTACTGGACCTATCGTGAGCAGGTTATTAATAAGTACGGGGTAGTGCTTATTTCTGAACCGGAAGAGGGTCAGCAGCCCTTCCCTGATGCTCCCCTGAGTAACGGCTTTTGGCGAAACGCTGATTACCGCGTCTACACAGAGGAGATCCAAGACGGCGTGTATCATCAGTTGGCCGAACCGCTTGATGGCCGCCGTACCACAATCGCGAAGGGCGCACTTTTTGTCTTCCTTCCGACACTCGTGCTCCTGCCCTTTAGCTTAGCTGTTTGGTGGATCGTGATCCGGCGCTCGCTGCGGCCAATCGAGGTACTGCGACAGCAGATCGGATCGCGCGACGGCGGCAATCTGTCACCAATGGACTTGGGCGATTTCCCGGCAGAGTTGGCTCCAATCGCGGCATCCGTCAATCGGCTTCTCGATCGTCTGCGGGCGGCTCTCGAGGCCGAACGCGAGTTCGCCGCAAACAGTGCGCATGAACTGCGCACGCCGATCGCAGGTTCAATCGCTCAGATGCAGAGATTAGTGGCCGAGCTTCCCAATGGGTCGGCCAAAATGCGTGCGCGCGGCATCGAGCAAGCGCTGTCGAGCCTTGGCCGCCTTGTCGAAAAAGTGCTTCAGCTCGCTCAAGCCGAATCGGGGGTTGGCATGGCGGATCACGCGATCGATCTTGTCCGATCGGTTCGGCTGGAAATCGATGACCTGAGGAAAAAGCCGCAATATGCCGGACGCCTGCATCTTAACGTCGACGGCTGCCCCACTTTGATGCGCAAAGTGGATGTCGATGCGTTTGGGATCCTCCTTCGTAACCTGATCGAGAATGCGCTGATACATGGACTGCCCACTGTTCCGACAACAGTTTCCGTCCAAACTGATGGAACCATCGCTATTGCAAACGCCGGACCGGTGGTGCCCCTCCCCGACCTCGAAGGGCTTACAAAGCGATTTAGTCGTGGTGCTACTCCTGCTGCGGGCTCAGGCCTTGGTCTACATATCGCTAACATGGTTATCCAGCGGATCGGTGGCAGTCTAGAGCTTGCGTCGCCCGCCCGCGGTCGCAATGATGGTTTCGAGGCGATCATACGAATTCCTCAATGACACCGGTGAATTCGACGACAGTTGGACACAGGGCGGATTGCTGGCAAGGCTGCTGACAGGGCGAACTGTACGGCAGTATGTATACGGCGTAGAAATCGTACTTCACACAACGCATTTCGGCCGCGGCAATCAATGCCGCTATCATCGTCTGAGCAGTTCGATCGAAGCGACACGACATGATCGGCAAAATCGAAGGCTCCGCCTCACCGCTCGCTCGATTTCGCCCGGGGAGAAAAAAGGCCATCCGAGAAAGTGCAAGCCGCCGCGCAAAGGCGACGTGTCCAATTGTCTGGGTGCCCCTGTGCGCCGGCCCGATCGGGTTGGCGCAGGTCCAGTAAGGACCCGGACCAACCATTCCATTTAGACGACCGGCAGGTTTTAATCGGCGTCCGGATCGCCGTCCCAAAATGCCCCAAGTATACGGCTAGAAAGGCTGCCAACGATCGAGCTTTGGTCGGAGGCGTGCTTGTCAGCGTCTTGGGTGCTTGACCGGCCTTTGCAATGGCCATCGCCATCGCAAGTATCGTGCGTGGCCAGTGAGACCGCAATTTCATCAGCCTGGAGCCGACCGTATCGGTGCTTTTTTATGATTTAGGGATTTTTCGTTTTCCTCTTGGATCATCACGGGTTTGGAGAGGATCTGGTGTTAAGTGCCATTCGGAGCGCCGGCGAACGGCCCGAAATTAATGTGGTCGAGTGATGAAGCCTCCCGAATGCGTTAAACGAGACCCTTTATGGCGGCCCTGGCTGACAACAGTCTGAAAGCTGCAAGCGGCATGCGAAAATGGGGCGATCCTGAATGACGACAGATGCTATCAACATGAAAGAGGCTCGCCCTGAAAGCTGAGCACGCTTTATGCTCAGGCTGCTGACAAGGCCAAAGCAGCGTAAGTGCGTAGTGAAATCCAAGGTCCACATGGGTCGTCGCGCGTCCCATGCGCCTGGGAAGGCGCCGGCCCGGCCAAGCTTTCCCAGCTCGTCCGCATGATGCTTCGCTGAGCGTCAATGGACGTTGGCGCGAGACCAAGGCGTCGTGCGTTGCAATCCGGACGGTCCAGGGTATCAGGAGTTTCACGGCCTCGGCCCGCTTGGCTGGCCACAGTTGAAGCTCCAACGTACCGGCTGGCACCGGGAAATTGGGCTCTGCGCTGCCTCAACGCTGATGGCACGGTCAATGCTTGCCTACCGATGGGGCCGCCCATGCCGTGATGCTGTCGGTCGACGTTCGCAAACCAGACCCTCGCGAGACCCAGCGAAGGGGCTCGCCGGTACGACGAGGGACCTTACCTCTTTATGCGCGGCATCATTATCGAGGATGACATGTTGCCTTACACGTCGTCCCTCGCGCTCGGGTCTTTGTGGGGCGGATGAAGTCCTGATCGCGGTGGCACTGCTGCATGTTTGCGTAAGACCCATCCAGTCACGATCGCGCTGTCCTTCGATGTCGCGGTGCTGATAGGCGGGCAGATCGGTGTGCGCGGCGCCCGCCAAAGGATCGTCGTCACGCCGGAGGAGGCGAGCGTCATAGCCGGCGCGCCGGCGAAAGGCGCTTTCTGTCGGATGCCCGACAATGTCGGATATCGCAAGTATCAAGGTTGGATCAAACCTTGCGAATCGGGGCTTTCTTACTTGGCACGGGGCATGCTCAGGTATCCGCAAACACCCAATGGATAACGAGCAGACTTCCCATGGCCTCACCATGCCGAAAGTTTCCCGGACGCATCCAAAGATGAGGCTCGCGTCAGGCCCAGCAACACGCTGACGGCTCATGTGGCTCGGCGTCGCGTGCCGATCCACTTTCTCCCAATAGGCGTTCGGGAGACATAGATCCTTCAAAATGAGGAACAGATCACTTTGCCAGGAACGCAGCCCATAACCCCACTCTCCCTACCAGAACTACCAAGCAAGCCCCGCACTCATGGGCTTCGCAGGACGTCCGTTGCGTCCGAGTTGGTCGGCGCGGGGCCGGCTCCGATCCCCGTCGCATCGGAGGACGGCAAGGCGAGGGATTTCGTGCTCGACAACGGCATGGAGGTGGTCGTCATTCCCAACCACCGGGCGCCGATCGTCACCCACATGGTGTGGTACAAGATCGGCAGCGCCGACGAGCCGCCGGGCAAATCCGGCATCGCCCATTTCTTCGAGCATCTGATGTTCAAGGCGACGACCAACCATGCGGGCGGCGAATTCGACCGCGCAGTGTTCGAGATCGGCGGCTCCAACAACGCCTTCACCTCCTCCGACTACACCGCCTTCTATCAGACAGTGGCGCCGTCGGCGCTCGAGCTGATGATGAGCTTCGAGGCCGACCGAATGCGAAACCTCATCCTGACCGACGATGTCGTCAAGACCGAGCGCGATGTGGTCATCGAGGAGCGCCGCTCAAGCACCGACACCAACCCGCAGGACGTTCTCCATGAGGAGATCGACGCGACGCTGTGGCAGAACCACCCCTATCGCATCCCGATCATCGGCTGGATGCAGGAGATCGAGCAGCTGAACCGCGTCGACGCCACCGTCTTCTATGAAAAGTACTACTGGCCCAACAACTCCGTGCTGATCGTGGCCGGCGATGTCGAACCGGACACGGTGCGGGCGCTGGCCGAAAAGACCTATGGCAAGGTGGCGCGCGGACCTGACCTGCCGCCGCGCATCCGGCCGGTTGAGCCCGAGCAGAACACCAGGCGCACCGTCACGCTCTCAGACGCCCGCGTCAGCGTGCCCAGTTTTTCGACGCAGTGGGTGGTGCCGTCCTACCACACCGCCAAGCCGGGCGAGGCCGAAGCGCTCGACCTGCTGGCCGAAATTCTCGGCGGCGGTAACCGCGGCCGGCTCTACCAGGCGCTCGCTGTCCAGCAAGGTATCGCTTCCAGCGCCCGCGTCTATTTCCAGGGCACTATGCTCGACGACACCAAGTTCGCCATCTATGGCGCACCGCGCGGCGATGCCAAGCTGGCTGATCTCGAAGCGGCGGCCGCTGCCGAAGTTGCCCGCATTGCCGAGGATGGTGTCAGCAACGAGGAACTAGGCAAGGCCAAGGACCACTATTTGCTCAATATGATCTTTGCGGAAGACAACCTGGACTGGCTCGCCAGCATCTACGGCTCGACGCTGGCCACCGGCGGTACCGTGAAGGATGTCGAGGAACGGCCGAATCGCATCCGCAAGGTTACCCCCGAGCAAATCAAAGCAGTTGCCGCCCGCTATCTCGCGTTCGACCGTTCGACCACGGGCTATCTCTTGCCCAAGACGGAGAATCAAGAGATGACGCTCGGCGCTCGGCCCCATGCTGCGATGAACATCCAGGAGGTGAAGTCCGAAAAGGGCATCATCGCCTGGCTGGTGGAGGACCACACAGTGGAAATCGTCAACATCGGCTTTGCCTTCAAGGGCGGCACCAAGCAGGACCCGGTCGGGAAGGAGGGGATGGCCAAACTGATGGCCGGCCTGTTCATCGAAGGCGCTGGCCATTACGACAGCGGTGCCTTCCAGGTGAAGCTCGACCATGCCGGCGCCGAAATGAGTTTGGACGCGCAAAGCGACGACATCTACGGATCGATGTGCATGCTTTCCAAAAAGCAGGACGCGGCGTTCGGCCTGCTTCGGCTCGCGCTGAACGCGCCGCGCTTCGAGCAGGGGCCGATCGATCGCGTCCGCGCCGAGATTGTCTCCCGCATCGTCGGCAGCGAGCGAGACCCTAACGCCATCGCTCAGCGCAAATGGCTGCGCGCGATCTATGGCGCGCATCCTTGTTCAAGGCTGGGAGAAGGCACAAAAGAGAGCCTGCCCGGCATCACGCCGTCCGACCTCCGCGCCTTCCACCAGGCCATTTTCGCTCGCGACGGGCTCCATATTGCCGTGGTGGGTGACATTGACGCGAACACGTTGAGGGAAAGGCTTGACCAGCTGTTTGGTGATTTGCCTGAGCAACAAACCCTCGTCCCCGTCTACGATGTCGCGCCGAAACTCGGTCAACTGGTGGAGGAGAACTACGACCTGCCGCAGACTTCGCTGACGTTGGCCTGGCCTGGCGTGAAGCCTAGCGCGCCGGATTTCTACGCGGCCGTGCTGCTGAACGACATCCTTGGCGGCTCATACTTGACTTCCCGCCTTTACGAGGAGGTACGTCAAAAACGCGGCCTTGCCTATCACGTCAGCTCTGAACTAACCCTTGACTCGCTTCTGGTTACGACAGAGACACGCTCGGACTGCGCTGCCCAAACACTGAGCATCGTGCGAGATGTGGTAAAGCAGATGGCGCAGCAAGGACCGACCGGGGCCGAGCTCAAGGCGTCGAAGAAGCACCTGATCGGCGCCTATGCCATCGACCAACTGGGCTCGACCCGCTCGATTGCAGACCGGCTCCTGGATTTGCAGATTCACAAGGCCGACGTCGACTACAACCAGCGTCGCGCCCGCAGCATCGGTCGGGTGACGCTCAAACAGGTCAAGGCGGCGGCCAAAAAGCTGCTTTCGGCCGAGCCCGCCATTTTGGTGGTCGGCCCGCCGCTGGGCGGCAAGGATGAGTAAAGAAACTCATCTCACCTTCCTTCTTCATCGGGGCTTCTCGTGGGAAGAGCGAATGTGGAGGCCCGTGGGCCAAGCAGATCATGCAGACGCGCGGAGTCGTTTTCGCCGACCTTGCGCGGCATTGGCGGTCCGGCGGCCTCTCGCCGAAATGGCGCTCCTCAGCATGTATGCCGCCTTTTTGCAGAATTCAGTCGCATGCCACCAGCAGGCATGGTGGATGAAGCAAACATCCGACTGCTTAATCCATCAATTGATGAACCGCGGGCACTCAAACTAACGAAACTGCTGTCTTTTCATCGGGCTAGCGTGGTCTACCAGCTGCTTTGCCGAGGCCCTACGACGAACCCACTGGTGCAGAATACACACTGACGGCCTGTCGACCTGGATGTTCGCTGCGTTGAGGAGGAATCCGGTATTGCCCCTGTGCCTGCCGATGATCCGCCGTCTGAAATCCCCGCACCTGTTTGGAGCCATCGACCGCCTGCCGGCACTCGGCAGACCAGTTGGCAATAAGACGTTCGAGGTCGTCAATCCGTCGACCGGCGAAGTTTTGGCAGAGCTTCCCGATATGGGCGTGGAGGAGACACGTGCTGCGGTAGACAAGGCCTATGTTGCGCAGTCGGGATGGGCCGCGTTGACGGCCCGAGAACGTAGCGACGTTCTTTGGCGATGGCATCAGCTGATCATCGACCATGCAGGCGATCTCGCCGCGATTCTGACTGCGGAAATGGGCAAGCCGCTTGCCGAAGCCATTTCAGAGGTATCGCATGCGGCGGCGTATCTGCAATGGTATGCCGAGGAGGCCAATCGCGTCTATGGCGAGACGATCTCGGCACCCTCGACAGACCGCCGAATGCTAGTGATCAAGCAGCCCATCGGCGTTGTTGGCACGATCACGCCATGGAATTTCCCGGCCTCCATGGTGGCGCGCAAAATCTCGCCGGCCTTGGCTGCGGGCTGCACAATCGTGCTCAAGCCCGCTGAACAGACGCCGCTCGTGGCTGGCGCAATGTTCGCCCTCGCCCATCAGGCCGGCTTTCCCGATGGCGTGGTCAACCTGATCTATGCGTCCGAAGGTGATCGCGTGGGCCGTGAACTCTGCACCAATTCCAAGATTCGAAAGATCAGCTTCACCGGTTCGACCGAGGTCGGACGGCTGCTGATGCGTCAGTGCTCTGACCAGATCAAGAAGGTCAGCCTTGAACTCGGCGGCAATGCACCTTTCATCATCTTCGATGATGCCGACATTGACGGTGCTGTTGACGGTG
>NZ_RZPI01000109.1:0-11111 GCF_003998715.1 Mesorhizobium sp. M7A.F.Ca.CA.002.15.2.1 | reverse complement strand
ATCTCTATAGCAACGTCAAGGAGAAGCGCGAGGTGTTGCAGATGTGGTCAAATCACATCGAATGGCTGATCAAGCAGGCTGCGGATGACGCTCTGGCGGCGTAGCTGCTGGCATGGGCGGAAGATGCGGCGCAACAATCGTCAGAGCCTCATCGAATTGGAGAGCATGCTTGACCAGCAAATGCGCGGCCAATGCTTCGATGGCCGACCAGTGATCGAGTACTAGCCGGGCCGTGCAATCTTCGATCCGCCCCCAATCGGGGCGGCGCGGCATCAGGAACCGCAACTCACCATAGATTCGCTTGGCATCCGCGTAGTCGCTGCTCCCCTCATTCCCATCGGACGCATTCATCGCCATATCGCGCGGGTCCAGATAGCCTTCGAATGCGGATTCTGCAAAAGGACCTGCCAGACACGCAACTATCTCCCGGATCGCATCATCGCGTTCCAAACATCGATCCATATCGTCCTCGAAAATCGGCTTTCGCTTCGAGGTGAATCCTTGCGCTGAATAAAAACCCGCGCCTTCGACAACACCACCGCACTCTCCGTCACCGACGTCGGGGTAAATACTAACACTTGAGAAAGCAGGGAGTTCACGGTCGTCGTCGAACGTCTGACGGTGCAAAACGATGGCGGCCACCGCGTGCCCGGCTTCGTGATGCGCCACAAGCGGCAGATATTGGGAGGCTACATTCATGCGGTGCGGCTCTCAGGTCTAGTTTGCTTTTGCGCATAGGACCGCAATTGTCGTGCCAACTGGGAAAATCGTTTCGGGCAATGCGATCGCTCCGATAGCGTTGCGTCTCCTGTCTGACATTGTTGGGAAGTCGACACGCGCCCGTCGCAATGCGGTCGACCTTCCGCGCGAGTTGGGTGACCCGTGAAGGCGGCCGACCAGGACGATGTTGCGCTGATCGGCGACGAAGGCGCGGCCGGGCGAGATCGCGCATCAGGGGGTGACCGGCGTGTCGGCGAAGTCGAAGTCGTCGATGTCCTTGGCCAGCGGCAACTTGGCGACAGCGAACTGGTATTTGATGGAGCGGGCCTGCTTCTCCGATATCTCGGCCTGCAAGAGATCACCGACAATCCTGGGCGGCTCGTGCCGTCGCTTGATGGCGACGCGCCCATGATCTCGTCATAGGCTCTGCGCATTCCGTAGAGCTTCAGCGCTCCCATCAGTTCCAGTACCTCGGTGCGTTCCATGGCTGTTTGTCCTCCTGAGACTGTCATAGCGGGTGCAGTCGGCGACCGCTCGTGAGCTAGCTTCAGCGCTTGGGGAATGGAAAGGATCGTGCCCGGCGCCGGATCGCGGCTGCGGGCCAGGATGTTGAGGATCACCGGCGCCGACGATGCACCGTGCTCGATGGCTTCCTGACAGGCGGCCTCGACCGCGCTCAATCCGTCGGTCAGCACCCAGGTGAGGATCAACACCATCTGCCGGTCGACGTCATCAACCGCCTTGAGCTGCGCCGCACCTTCTCCATTGCCGACCGCACGACCCAGCCAAGGAACGGCGCGCGCCGTGTGCCAGGGATCGTAGGCGACCTCGTTGCGGCCAAAGGAGCGAACGTGTTCTCCCACGACCACGCCATCCTCTGGCGGATGCGATCCGATCGACATAAGCATGGATCTCGATGGGCCGACCGACGGCACTCGACAGCACCGAGTATTTGTTGTTGTCGAAGCGCACCGTGCAGGTCTTCGACACCGACGGGGGAATGCAATGGAAGCCGTCGAAGCGACCGGCAGCCGCTCCCGCTGCGGCTTGGCCGCATTCGCCGACAGCAGCCGGTCCCGCGTCTCACGCCGAGCTCCCATGCGGGGATAGGGCTGGTGCTTGCGCTCGTAGCGGAACTGCGTCTCCTCAGAACGCAGGACCTTGCGCACCACCTTGCGCGAGATCTTCAGCTCACGGCAGATCGCTTTGATCGACTTCCCCTGGACCAGCGACAGCCGACGTATCTTTGCAATCGTCTCTAAAACCAACATCCAAAACACAAATGCCTCCGATCAAGCCGGAGGCATCTTGATGACCCCATCGTTAAGGGGTCCCGTTTGGACGAAAATCACCCTTTAAACAGGGTCCCCATTCCACGAAAAATCAATGCACTACCTTCCAAAGCTGCGAGAGATCGCCACCGACCGCTTTGAAGGGGCTTTCGGCGGTCTCGTCAGCGAGGTTGTGGCATGAAGAAACATCAATCCACAGCATTGGGCCGAAGCATGCCACGGGCTCATGCCGCGGGAGAGCGGGAAGATATTCTTGAAAGAAGAAGCGGTCTCCGACATCAATACCGACAGGATGGGCAGCTTTCTCACATCACTTGAGGTCGAGCGTGGCAGTTGCGACCCGCAATGCAAGGCTGGCGGCGATGCATGCCTTTGCGCGGTTCCTGATTTCGGAGCACCCCGAATATTAGGATACGCTGCAACTGGTGGTGACACTTCCCTTCAAGAGGGCGCGTGGGTGGCACCTGTCGAATATCTCGATGAGCCCGGAAATCAAGAGCGTCCTGGCGCGTATCGTCCGCCGCACGCCTTCTGGACAGCGGGATTACGCTCTGTTTTCGCTGATGTTCAATACGGATGCACGAGTTCAGGGATCCTGAATCTTCGATTGTGACCTTCGTCTGGTATCGCCCTGTCCCGCCGAGCAAAGCAACGACCGCCCCACACTGCTCACCCGGTTCGGTGTTCCATACTTGCTGCGCACACATGGCTGCGGGCGAAGGAACCACCATGGCGGAAAAAAGCATCCATCATCGCCCTTTGCGGGACACGACGGCCATCCACCTCGTCAAGGCGGGTGTTGACATCGCCACCATCAGTCGATGGCCAGGCCACTCGGGCTGAACTAACGATGCGCTACGCCCAGGCCGGTATCGATATGAAGCGGCAAGCGCTCGAACAAGGCTTCCCCGACGTGATGTCATCGGCAAAAGATCAGACGATCATCGCTTTGATGGCTGGATGTTTGGCTGGCTGCACCGCTTGTAGACGCTCAGTTATGTGGAGTTGTATCGCGGGAAGTCGCGCGTCTTGGGCTTTTGCGGTGTCAGCTCCACATCTCTCCGCAGTGCACGTTGTCACTGTTGAAGAGCCGTTTGTTCAATCTTCGTCCTGGCACGGCAAGGGTTGTCGATATTGTGGGCGTCTTGCGCTTGCCGAGCTTGTCCGAAATCCAGCGCCGGATCAGGCGTGAACACTGTTGCGTAGTTCGTCAGCCAGAGCGCGGAGAACGTCGGCGCTTCCTTCCAGCGCCGTAAAAGCGTAGGGATTGAGGAACTGTCGGCCCCAGAACAGATTGCGATCTGTGCCGGATAGCGTAGCTTCCTCGCTGACACGCGGCCAATTCTCCGCAATGCATCGGAGCTGGCCTTCAACAATCGCAAGAGCTTCCGGCGCGCTGAGCAGGAAGTGATGCGCCGCTTCAAGGCAGGACGCTATCCGGCTCATGCGGTTATTGCCGCTGATGAGCATGGCCTGGCTGGCCTCCTGGCCACTGCGGGCCTGCGGACAAATATCGTACGCAGGCGTGAGGGTGAGCTTAGCGCCGTCCCAGAATGCCGCATGGTTGCGGGCATGATCGTCGGTGTTGCCGCAAAGTATGTTGAAGACAATGCGGCTGAACAACTCGCGCAGAGTTTCCGACGGCGCGGTGAATCGGTGGCGAATGATCTCCGCCAAATCCTGGTAGCTGGCGTAACGCGCCATCATCTCATCGAGCGCGAGCATCGTCAGCGCTGAGACCATGGATTTGCGTTGCCAGCCGCCCGTGACCTTGATCCGGTCGAATCGCTCGACGAGCAACACGTCGTTGCCTGCGGCGCGAACGAGCGAGACGGATGCCGCTCTGATGCCGCACAAGGCGGCAAGCCGCATGGCTATGAATTCTCCTTTGACGACGCTGTAAAGGTCGGCAGACGAGGAAAATTTCGCGACATGCTTGACGGCGTCACCCTCGATCAGCGCCTTTGGCCTTGCGCCGCCGATCGAGCTGCCGTGATGCAGCGCCTGATCTAATTCGGGGGTGAGCGGAATACCTTTCTCTACCCGCTCCGCCGATTGGACAAGCTCTTCGAGAGTGGCATTGGCCAGTGCGCGCGGCTCGTAATGCATTGGCGAAAACTGAAAATCGAGCGCGCCGATGCGGTCCGAGCCTGATTCCAGCAAGAACGTCAGTTCTGAAATATCGAGCCGCGCGATTTCATCGCCCTTCACACCGAATTTGCGGTTTAGGATAACCCGTCGTCCCCAGGCATCAGGGGCAGCATCGCGGATGCATCCCGGCATGGTTAGGCCAGGAAGCAAAGGCAATTCGCCTGCCTTCAGGGGCAGTTCCGGGAGATAAAGCGGGATCGCGCTTCCCAGTTCACGAAAGCTCCTGCCATAGTTGAAGCTGACGAGTCCGTCATGGGCATATAGCCGCCCGGCGACAACCGGCGCGGTCTCGCCCGGCAGCCAGACCCAGACATAGGCTTCGTCGTACTTGGGGACCTTAGAACTCATCGACGATCTGCTTGCCGGCCTTGTAGACGTGCTTCGGCAGCAGCGCGATGCGATCGTCCATGCGGCCTGTGAGGGCTGTGATGCCATTGCCGTCGGCATCGAACAGCTTCACACCGACAATGGCAGCAGCTTCGAACATCAGTCCGATTTCGACTTTGGGATCGCCCTTCTCGATGCGCTGCAGGGTGCTGCGTGAAACACCGATTCTCTCGGCTAACTCCTGTGCGGTTAACCGGTGCTGCATCCGGCCAAGCCGGATGGTCTTACCGAAAAGGCCAAGCGCTTCCATCGCGTAGCGCGAATAGGTGCGTTTATACGTTGCCTTCATTCGGGTCTCTGTGACCTATGCATGATCCATATCGCCTTCTTTCGAACTTTATATAGGTAATGTCACAGAGCGACTGCCAAAGTCAAGACTCCGTATCGCAAGCGTTACCCATCCGAACGAGGAAGGCGGATATTGCCGACGGCTCCTGCACAACCGGCCAGCTCTGCGCGTCTCGGGCGAGGCGGAGATCTGGCGCTGGATCGCGGACAGCCTTGAGACGCCTCGCATGAGTCATTCATGGGCGGTCCCTGGTGCGGGGCCGCGGCGCTCGACTGCTGGCCGACATTCTCGGCGGCGGGACCCGCATCCGGCTACACCAGCACTTTTCGACCGCATACGCGCCCAGCTTCTCTCCGAAATCATTGCCAATGAGCGCGAACCTCATGCGATCGCCGAGCTGGCCTGGCGGCGCGGAATCTACGCACGCATCCGTATTCGAGACCGCCCAAGGGAGGCTGACTAGCGTAACGCCCTCCGATCTAAGCGCCTTCCACAAAGCCGCTTTCGCACGCGACGGGCTGCATGTGGCGGTCGTAGGCGACATAGATGCCAAGCCCTGAGAGTAAGGCTCTACCAGCTGTTCGGCGATTTGCCTCAGAAACTGGCGCTTGCCGGCGCGAACCAGTGGTATCGCGAGGGCGAGCACGCCGAGCGCTTTTCCTCCGCCCTCCACTGACCACAGACCCGCACGCAACGAAGCCGCGCTCGATCTTATCGTGGCGTGGCTAGGTGCAATGTTTGCTCTCGCCATCAGGCCGGCTTTCCCGATGGCGTGGTCAACCTGATCTATGCGTCCGAAGGTGATCGCGTGGGCCGTGAACTCTGCACCAATTCCAAAGATCAGCTTTACCGGTTCGAACGAGGTCGGACGGCTGCTGATGCGTCAGTGCTCTGACCAGATCAAGAAGGTCAGCCTTGAAACCGGCGGCAATGCACCTTTCATCATCTTCGATGATGCCGACATTGACGGTGCTGTTGACGGTGCGGTCCAGGCGAAGTTCCGCAATGCCGGCCAGACCTGCGTTTCCGCGAACCGCATTTACGTCCAATCGAGCGTTCACGATGAGTCCGCCGAGAAATTGTGGAGAAGGTCCGGCACTTATCAGTGGTCCGACGTCTACTCCCGGAGCGAAGCCGTCGCCAACCCAAGATCGAGTCCCACATCGCAGATGATAATTCGATGCGGGGCCGAACGATAAATATGCATGCTTTGGCCACCCCGAGGCAGGGCTCATTGAGATGATCCGACCGCCTTGGAACAAAGATGGGGTAGAGCAGATGAAGCGTTGGCAGCGTGTCTCCATTCGACGCGAGCGCTTAGGATGGGATCACGATCATTCGCATCACGCGCAGCCGCAAGGGCGATGCCATGGCTACTTTGGAATCGTTGAAGTGGTTTGAGCCGGACAGTCACAAATACACCCGTTACGCCGCGGCTCAGGAAACGGGGCGGCGTCCGGCGGTGGAGGTGCTCGCTGACTTAAAAAGGGTGCGGGCAGTCGTTGCGCTTGAGAGCGACGACATTTGGGATCCGGCACGGGGTGACCTGCTGCCAATCGGCAGTTAACAGGGTCCGACAAAAGTGTGCACAACATGCTGCTGAAGTGGCCTCCGGAAGCGCTACCGGAAGTTACGCGTCTTGAACTTGATAGGGTCGATATGGTCATACTGCATCGACGATGTCGCGCCCCTTCGGCATGCCGCGCGGATCGATGCCCGATCCGCCGTGATGAGCCTCGTCCCTCGGCCGTGCGGCAACGGAAACGGCGTCTTGCGGTTTCCCACGCTGGCCAGCCCGGCCGACAGATCGGTCAGCTCGTGGGCGACGAGGTGCACCACCTCCTCTTCCGTCGGATGCGTCCGCGGACGCCGAGCATGGCCGAAGCAAGAAGCACGCGCCGGAATTTCTCGAGAGATCTTGACCCAGACGACGACGTTTGCCGCACCCGTCTCATCCTCCAGAGGAACATGAAGCCTTTGGCCGAGCCCGGCCGCTGCCGGACCAGCACCAGGCCGGCGGCCTCGAGCCAGCTTCTGCCTCGCGCCTGCATAGCATCCTGACAGGTCACGGTGCGGCGCCGGTTAGGCGGCACGCCGATTTTGGCAACGCTAGCCTGTGAACTGAAGAATGAAGGTCGGACTTGCGGCACATCGATTAGGTTCAAATGATAAGTTGCTGCCCGGCGAGGTCGTTTCAGCGCATCTCGACTGGTGGGTCGGCAAGACAATGCGGAACGGAAATGATCGCAGGCGTAAAGGACGGCTTTCGGGGCCGGAAGCTTCAGGCCTGGAACCGGACCCCAGTTTGGCGCAAGCATCGTGGCCTCCGCCCGGTCAGGCATTCACCGGCTCGCGAAATGCCAATTGATTCTGCTTAACCGGGCATACCTAAACGGCCACTTGCGTTCCGATCTCGACCACACGTCCGGTCGGGATCTGGAAATACTCCGTCGCGTCGGCGGCCGTGCGCGCCAAGCCGATGAACAGCTTGTCCTGCCACACCGGCATGCCGGAGTTGGGTGACGCCTTGAGCGAGCGACGCGACAGGAAGAAGGACGTCGTCATGATGTCGAACTTCCAACCCTGCTTGCGGCAGATCGCCAGCGCACGCGGGATGTTAGGCTGTTCCATGTAGCCGAAGGTCAGTGTCACCCGCATGAACAGCTCATTGATCGTTTCCATCTTGATCCGCTCGCTGTCGGGCACCACGGGCTGCTGCGCCGTCACCACAGAGAGGATGACGTTCTGTTCGTGCAGCGCCTTGTAGTGCTTCAGGCTGTGCATCAACGCGGTCGGCGCACTGGCGGGATCGCTGGTCAGGAACACGGCCGTACCGGACACCAGCTGCGGTTTCTTCTTCAACAGATTGCCCGCAAGGAAATCGAGCGGAATCTGGTTCCTGCGCGTCTTGTCAAATAGATACCTGCTGCCTCTTATCCAAGTCCACATGGTCATCACGATCACTGCGGCAATGGCAAGCGAGGCCCAGCCGCCTTCGAATACCTTGACGATGTTAGCTGCAAAGAAGCCGGTATCGATGAAGACGAACACCGCCATTAAGGCTATCGCGACGCCGAGCGGCCATTTCCAGATGCGCGTCATCACAACAAAAAGCAGTATGTTCGTCACCAGCATATTGCCGGTCACCGAAATACCGTAGGCCGAGGCCAGCCGGCTGGATTCGCCGAAGCCGACCACCAGCAGCATCACCACCAGCGCCAGCATCAGGTTGATGCGCGGCAGATAGATCTGGCCCGACTGTTTTTCCGACGTGTGCTGGATGACGAAACGCGGCAGCATGTTGAGCTGTACCGCTTGCCTGGTCAGCGAAAAGGCGCCGGAGATCACCGCCTGGCAGGCGATCACGGTCGCCGCCGTGGCAAGCACGACCATCGGAATAAGCGTCCAGCCCTGGTTCATCTCGAAGAACGGATGACCGACAACGCCGCCATTTGCCAGCACGAAGGCGCCTTGCCCGACATAATTGAGCAACAGACAAGGGAACACGATCGCCAGCCAGGCGAGCACGATCGGCTTGCGGCCGAAATGGCCGAGGTCGGCGTAGAGCGCCTCGGCTCCGGTGACGGCGAGGAAGACTGCACCAACCGTAACGAAGGCGACGTCAGGCGAGTTGACCAGGAACGACACGATGTAATGCGGGCTGATTGCCAGCAGGATTTCCGGGTCGTCCATGATGTGGTTGAGCCCGGAAAGGCCGATGGCCAGGAACCACAGCGCGGTAACGGGTCCGAACACCAATCCTACGCCGCCGGTGCCAAACCGCTGTACCGCAAACACGATCGCCAGGATGGCCAGTGTCAGCGGCACCACATAGGGCTGGAACGTCGGCGTGACGACATTCATACCTTCGACCGCCGACAGTACCGAGATTGCCGGCGTAATGACGGCGTCGCCAAAAAAAAGCGCCGCGCCGACGATGCCGATGCCGATGCCGATGCCGAGGATCACCGCAGAGCAGGTCGGGAAACTGTTGCGCGCCAGCGCCATAAGCGACAGCACTCCGCCCTCGCCTCGATTGTCGGCGCGGAGCACGAACATGATGTATTTGATCGTCACGGTGATCGTCAGGGACCAGATGATCAGCGAGAGTACGCCGAGGATGTCGCCACGGCTGGCGACGTTGCCACCCGCTGATGCATGCAACGCCTCGCGAAATGCATAGATCGGGCTGGTGCCTATATCGCCATAAACGACACCTAGTGCGCCCAACATCAGCGCCTTGGTGCTGTGCTGCTCGACCTCAGAATGGCTCGATTGTTCGACAGGTTCTGCCTCGTTACCAGCATTGGTAAGGGCCATGGACGACACTCCGATAAGCGCGCGGTGCTCTACGCTTGCTGCACTGCAATATCAAGTTCCGTCACGTAATGTCTGCCGTCTCGCCTGTCGTTGCTCGCCTTGGTAGACTCGCCAGCCCGCAGCCCTACCGAGCAGCAATAGCGCCCCGGCAGAACCCTCAATCGCCCAGATCAATGAATGGTTATCGCCCACAGTGCCCCCCCGCGATGCGGCCGATGGCGACCAGGGTGTCGTGGGCGCACAAGGATGGCGCTTTCCTGATGACGCCGTGCTCCAGGTGTGATCGCACCGTTGCTGCGCAAGCCATTTACTTGCTCGTCCCAGCGAGGACCGTGGCCAACTGGAACGCAGGGCCACGCCGCTCACCGGCCGCACTTTGCGGCGCAGATAACGATTCGATCTCCGCGGCGAGATTCTGGTTGAAGAAGCCACCAAGCTTGTCGAAGGACACACGGTCGTAATATCGACATGCCAGTATCCGCAACCCAGAAAAGCTCCTTGGGCTCCGCTGCGCGCGCCACGAACAACCCGATCTTCTCTGCGAAGAGGACGCCGTAATCCTTCAGGTTGAAGCCAAACCGGGGGGCGGCCGTGACGTATGGGCGAAGGGCTAGGAGGCGGGTTCGGTGAGGAACGGCATTGATGTCCACGCCGTCTCCTGGAAAGACAGAGGAATGCGGTGTCACCGACTGGCGCCGGAGGTTGATCCGGTGATTAGGAGGAGCACTCGTTGTCGGATTCTCGACGATGTCGGACATCTGACACAACGCTGCCAGAGCGATCACGTTGTTCCGAAACGATTTTCCCAGTTGGCACGACAATTGCGGTCCTATGCGCAAAAGCACTGCGATGCCGCACCGACTGGAAGAACTCATCAATGATCACGCTTTTCGAACATGTGGGCGCCGCTACCAACACTAAGCGTTCCCGATCAAACGGAAGCCTCTATCCCTTCTTTCTGAAGGCTGTCCGGACATGAACGCATTTGATGTCCGTCCAACGCTGGATGCTCCCGACGACGATCTCTATCTTTGGCTTGAAGATGTGGAAGGCGAGCGGGCACTTGCCTGGGCCGCCGGCCAGTCGGCAAAGACCCTGAAGCACTTCAGTGGAACGCAGTTCGAGCGCGACCGCGCGACTCTGAAGGCAGGCCTGTTCCCTAAGCGGCGTCGCATCTCCCCCGGCCGAGTCGCATGGCTTGAATCCGATATCAGGGCTTGGATGGAAACTAGATCTGAGAGCCGCACCGCATGAATGTAGCCTCCCAATATCTTCTCCCGTCTGTGGCGCATCACGAAGCCGGGCACGCGGTGGCCGCCATCGTTTTGCACCGTCAGATGTTCGACGACGACCGTGAACTCCCTGCTTTCTCAAGTGTTAGTATTTACCCCGACGCCGGTGACGGAGAGTGCGGTGGTTTTGTCGAAGGCACGGTTTTCTATTCAGCGCAAGGATTCACCTCGGAGCTAAAGCCGATTTTCGAGAACGATATGGATCGACATTTCCAACGCGATGAAGCGATCCAAGAGATAGTTGCGTGTCTGGCAGGTCCTTTTGCAGAATCCGCATTCGAAGGCTATCTGGACCCGCGCGATATGGCGATGAATGCGTCCGATGGGAATGAGGGGAGCAGCGACTACGCGGATGCCAAGCGAATCTATGGTGAGTTGCGGTTCCTGATGCCGCGCCGCCCCCGTTGGAGGCGGATCGAAGATCGCACGGCCCGGCTAGTACTCGATCACTGGTCAGCCATCGAAGCATTGGCCGCGCATTTGCTGGTCAAGCATGATCTCCAATTCGATGAGGCTCTGACGATTGTTGCGCCGCATCTTCCGCCCATGCCAGCAGCTACGCCGCCAGAGCGTCATCCGCAGCCTGCTTGATCAGCCATTCGATGTGATTTGACCACATCTGCAACACCTCGCGCTTCTCCTTGACGTTGCTATAGAGAT
>NZ_RZPI01001099.1:0-994 GCF_003998715.1 Mesorhizobium sp. M7A.F.Ca.CA.002.15.2.1 | reverse complement strand
CTTCGTCGACTGCCACACGCATATCGACAAGGGCCATATCTGGCCGCGAAAGCCCAATCCCGACGGCACGTTCATGGGCGCGCTGAATGCCGCCGATGCCGATCGTGTGGCACGCTGGAGCGCCGAGGATTTGGCGCGGCGGATGGATTTCTCGCTGCGCTGCGCCTACGCCCATGGCACAAGGGCGCTGCGCACCCACATCGACAGCGTCGCGCCGCAGGAGGAAATCTCCTGGCCGGCGTTCGAGGCGATGCGCGAGGAATGGCGCGGCCGCATCGAGTTGCAGGGCGCCTGCCTGCTCGGCGTCGAAGGCGTGCGCAACAAAAAGTGGTTCGACAGGCTGGCAAAGAGGGTTGCCGCGGCAAAGGGCGTGCTCGGTGTCGTCACCTATATGGCGCCGGACCTCGAAGAGCTGCTCGATCACGTCTTCGCGCAGGCCATCAAGCATGGCCTCGATCTCGATTTCCATGCCGACGAGACCAACGACATTTCCGCCATATCGCTGAAGAAGATCGCCGAGGCCGCTCTGTGGAACGGTTTCGAAGGAAAGATCCTCGTCGGCCATTGCTGCTCGCTGGCGCGCCAGCCGGATCTCGACGTGCTCGACACGCTGGACAAGGTGGCGAAAGCGGGGCTCGCCGTCGTCTCGCTGCCGATGTGCAATCTCTATCTGCAGGACCGGCGCGCCGACGGCACCACGCCACGCTGGCGTGGCGTGACGCTGCTGCACGAGATGAAGGCGAGGGGCATTCCGGTGGCGGTTGCTTCCGACAACACGCGTGATCCCTTCTATGCCTATGGCGATCTCGACATGCTGGAGGTCTACCGCATGGCGACGCGCATCCTGCATTTCGATCATCCGGTCGCCGACTGGCCGCAAGCGGTCACCGCGACGCCGGCCAAGGTGATGCGGTTTGATGGCTTCGGCACGCTGGCTGCCGGCGGTGATGCCGATTTTATCGTGTTCAAAGGCCGAAGCTGGACGGAATTGCTG
>NZ_RZPI01001098.1:0-1000 GCF_003998715.1 Mesorhizobium sp. M7A.F.Ca.CA.002.15.2.1 | reverse complement strand
GGTGCCGCCGACACCGGATGCACGGCCGCTTGTACCGGGCGCCGGCGCGCTGCCGGTGTCTTTTGAAAACCCGCCCGGCCTCTATGGTTCCGAGACGGGTGTGTTTGCCCATAATCTGCTTGAAGCCGACAGCACGCTGGCCCCGCTGGCGCGCCCGCAAATCACTGTTCCCGTCACCTCGATCCAGTATGCCTTTGACGAATCGCGCAATTTGAAGGGCGCGCTGGTCGCGGCCGCCCTGGTGCTGATGCTGCTCGATACGCTGGCGGTATTCTGGATGGGCGGCCTGTTCTCACCCCGACCGCGCCGCGCCGGTGCCATGGCAACCACCGCCGCGGTCCTGATTGCGCTGGGTAGCTTGTTCGGTCATGCCGACCTTGCCCGCGCCGACGACGCCAAGCCGGGTGACGAAATTGCCATCGAGGCGATTTCGAAGACCCGCATCGCCTATGTGCTGACCGGTGTGCCGGGCGACGATTCGATCAGCCGTGCCGGGCTCGAGGGCCTGACCCGCTTCCTGGTCGAAAAGACGGCCCTTGAACCGGGCGCACCAGCCGGTGTCGACATTTCGAAGGACGAGCTGTCGTTCTATCCTTTGATCTACTGGCCGATCGATCCGGCCGCCCCGATGCCGAGCCAGGCCGCCATCGCCCGCATCGACGCCTATATGCAGCAGGGCGGCACGGTGCTGTTCGACACCCGCGACCAGTTCGCCAACGGCATCGGCGCCGATTCGACCAGCCCGGCGACGGAGCGGCTGCGCGACATCCTCGGCAACCTCAACGTGCCGCCGCTGGAGCCGGTGCCGTCCGACCACGTGCTGACCAAATCCTTCTTCATCCTGCCCGAATTCCCCGGCCGCTTCGCCGGCAGCCCACTGTGGGTCGAGGCGTCGCTCGACGCCAGCAATGCCGAGAACCGGCCGGTGCGCACCGGCGACGGCGTCTCGCCTATCATGATCACCGCCAATGATTTTGCCGGCGCCTGGGCGGTCGACGAG
>NZ_RZPI01001097.1:0-1002 GCF_003998715.1 Mesorhizobium sp. M7A.F.Ca.CA.002.15.2.1 | reverse complement strand
GGCCAGTCCCTTGAACATAAAAACGGTGGGGGAATACAAAAAAGCGCTGGACCGGAATGGACAGCGCCGACTCGTTTCTTCCCTTTCAGGATTGGCGCTGGCTGGTACCACGTCCAAGCACCGATGAAAAGCGGATGATTTCACGCTCCCGGAAAGGTGACTTTCCGGCGAAGGGATGCCACCTGTGGTTGCCGGTCGCACAAAAGTGACAGCAAATTAATGCGACATCCCGGCGAAGGCATGGTAACCGCCCGCCTCAGGGCCGACATGCAACCGGCAACGCAACATTCAAGTCTGGACGCGTTCCTTGAACCGCACCATCCCGCTTATATTGGCGGTCGCCCTTTTCATGGAAAACATGGATTCGACTGTTATCGCGACATCGCTGCCGGCGATCGCCGTCGACATCCACACCAGCCCGATCGCGCTCAAGCTGGCCCTGACCGCCTATCTCGTCTCGCTGGCGATCTTCATTCCGATCAGCGGCTGGATGGCCGACCGTTTCGGCGCCAAGAATATCTTTCGCGCCGCGATCGCCGTCTTCATCGTCGGCTCGATCGCCTGCGCGCTCTCCGGTTCGCTGCCGGCTTTTGTGGTCTCGCGCTTCCTGCAAGGCATTGGCGGCGCCATGATGACACCGGTCGGGCGGCTGGTGCTGGTGCGCGCGACACCGAAGAGCGAACTCGTCGCGGCGATGTCCTGGCTAACCGTTCCGGCGTTGGTCGGACCGTTGGTCGGGCCGCCGGTCGGCGGCTTCATCACCACCTACTTCACCTGGCACTGGATCTTCCTGATCAATGTGCCGATCGGCCTGATCGGCATCTGGCTGGCGACGCGTTTCCTGCCGGAGACCGAATCGATGGAGACGCCGCCGCTCGACTTCCTCGGCTTCGTGCTAAGCGGGCTGGCGGCATCCGGCGTGGTTTTCGGCCTGTCGGTGGTGAGCCTGCCCTATTTGCCGCCGGCCACCGGCCTTATCACCGTAGCGGTCGGCCTGCTGTC
>NZ_RZPI01001096.1:0-1007 GCF_003998715.1 Mesorhizobium sp. M7A.F.Ca.CA.002.15.2.1 | reverse complement strand
CCTTCTCCGATACCGCTAACGCGATCTCGGAGAAGCACGGCTTCTGGCTCGACGACGCCTTCGCCAGCGGCGGCTCGGCCGGCTATGACCACAAGAAGATGGGCATCACCGCCAAGGGCGCCTGGGAAGCGGTCAAGCGGCATTTCCGCGAGATCAACCGCGACATCCAGACCTCGTCCTTCACCGTCGTTGGGGTCGGCGACATGTCGGGCGACGTGTTCGGCAACGGCATGCTTTTGTCCCCGAAAACCCGGCTGATCGCGGCCTTCGACCATCGCGACATCTTCATCGATCCCGATCCCGACATGGCAGCCTCGATGGCCGAGCGCGAGCGCATGTTCGCGCTGCCGCGTTCGAGCTGGCAGGACTACGACAAGACGAAACTGTCGGAAGGCGGCATCATCGTCTCGCGCAACCAGAAATCGATCACCTTGCCGGCGGCGGCGGCGGCGGCGATCGGCCTGGCCAAGACCACCGCCACGCCGGTCGAGATCATGACCGCCATCCTCAAAGCGCCGGTCGATCTTCTGTGGTTCGGCGGCATCGGCACGTATCTCAGGGCATCGACCGAGACCAATGCCGAGGTCGGCGACCGCGCCAACGATGCCATTCGCATCACCGCGCTCGACGTCCGGGCGAAAGTGATCGGCGAGGGCGCCAATCTCGGCGTCACGCAGCGGGCGCGCATCGAGTTCGGCATGAATGGCGGCCGCTGCAACTCCGACGCCATCGACAATTCGGGCGGCGTCAACTGCTCCGACGTCGAGGTCAACATCAAGATCGCGCTGGCTTCCGCCATGCGCAAGGGGTCGTTGACACGCCCGGCACGCAACAAGCTGCTGGCCGAGATGACCGAGGAGGTCGGCTCGCTGGTGCTGTCCAACAACTACCAGCAGACGCTGGCGCTTTCGATCGCCCGCAAGCGCGGCCTCGCCGACATCGCGCATCAGAGCCGCTTCATGACGGCGCTGGAGGCGCGCGGCCTGCTCGACCGTGCCGTCGAGACG
>NZ_RZPI01001095.1:0-1020 GCF_003998715.1 Mesorhizobium sp. M7A.F.Ca.CA.002.15.2.1 | reverse complement strand
CCGAACGGCTCTCCGGCGCATCGCGAGTGAAACTTGTTGGTAATCACGAATGTGATATTGTTAGCCGGGGCTAATGCAGCGGTGTGCCGGTGCAGCAATTTTGGGTGGGCTGAAATTTGCGAACAAGCGTCAGGTTTGGGGCGATACCTCGTGGCGTGGGGTCGGCGACGCTGGAATGCAGCGGCTGCGGCGGCGCTGGCCAGGTCTTCCAATGTCCGCGCTGGACGAGTTCCAACGGCCATTGTTGCCCTGCCGGCACCCACCGGCGCGGCTGCCCCGGCCTCAGCGCGGCATGCTCCGAATGTGACGGCGACCACGCTGCCGACGCCGACCCGATGCGGCCATCGGCCTGATACAGGCCGGTTGCAGCCTGGCCGTGTCGCCTGGTGGAACCGGCGGCGCCGATCTGTGTTATGTCGTGTTGATCGCGGGCGCCGAAGGTTGCGCGTTTCCCCGACAACAGAAAGCGAGGCCTGAGATGGCTGACGACAAGTCGAAGACGAAACAGGACCGCAAGCAGGTCTCGGGCGAAGAGCCCTACGAGGTTGCCGCCTTTGCCCGCAAATACGGCATTCCGCCAAGCGAGGCACAGACCATCATCAAGCGCTACGGACCCTCGCGCAAGAAGCTCGACGCCCATATGGCGGCCCGCGGCTAGCCGAAACCATTTCGCCTGGGCGGCGTTGAAGACGCTGCGGGCCGCGTCAACCGGGCCTGGTGGTACGGTGAACAGGATGTCTTTTTCCCGGTTTCTCATCCTGGCCAACGAAACGGCAGACGAGCATCTGTCCCACCCGGCCCGCAGCGCCACGCATTGAGGGAGGTTGTCATGTCCGACACCATACGCAGGACCGGCAGCTGCCTGTGCGGCGGCGTGCAGTTCGAGGTTCACGGCGCGCCGCTGCGCGTCGGCCTGTGCCATTGCAAGGATTGCCGCAAGGCCGGCGGTTCGGTCTATTCGGCCTTTGCCATCTGGCCGCGCGAGGCCTTCGAGACCACCGGCCTCGTCAGCTCCTATGG
>NZ_RZPI01001094.1:0-1021 GCF_003998715.1 Mesorhizobium sp. M7A.F.Ca.CA.002.15.2.1 | reverse complement strand
TTGAGCGGGGCGTTGGGGGAGGGCGCATAAAAAAAAAACCCCGCCAGTGCGGCGGGTCATTGGCGCAAATCAGCACCATGGGCAAAAATCTACCACAGCTGAGGTCACCGAGTCAAGAAAAAATTCCTATCGCGAAGCTGCCGCTCAGTGTCCTGGACGGCGCAGGGCCTTCCGGGGGACACCGTCTAAAACGCCGTCCGCACCCTGAGCCGCAGGATCGTCAGCAGGCTGAAGCCTCGCACCAGCAGGAAGACGTGCAGCGCCGCCCAAAGTCCAGTGTTGCCGAAGGCCGGCGCAAGGGTCAGCAGCGCGGCCGCGAAAACCAGGAACGACAGCAGCATCATGTTGCGCATGTCGCGGGACCAGGTCGCGCCGATGAAGACGCCATCCATCTGGAACGCCAGCACACCGCTCAGCGCCGTGAATGCCGCCCATGGCAGGTAGATGTCGGCCACCGAACGGACGTCCTCCGATGTCGTCACGAGAGCGACCAGATTGGCGCCACCAGACAGCATTACCAGCGTCGCGGCTCCCGCCAGCCCGAAACCCCAGAACAGCGTCAGCCGCACGGCCTGGCGGAACGGTGCGGCGGCACGTGCGCCGACGGCACGGCCCGCCAGCTGTTCGGCGGCGGTGGCAAAGCCATCGAGGAAATAGCCGGCGACGAGGAAGAAATTCATCAGCACGGCGTTGGCGGCCAGCGTCACCGTGCCGAACTGCGCGCCCTGGCGGGTGAACAATGCAAAGGCGGCGAGCAGCGAGAACGAACGGATCATGATGTCGCGGTTGAGCGACAGCATGCGCAGGAAGGCGGTCATGTCGAGCAGGCGATGGCGCGGCAAGGGCGGGGCCGCGCGAAACCGGCGGATCACGATGGCCAGGCCGAGCAGCATGGCCAGGAACTCACCGGTGACGGTCGCCCAGGCAACGCCGGCGACGCCCCAGCCAAGTTCCAGCCCAAGCAGGAAGCACAGCGCGATGTTGATGCCGTTCAGCACCAATTGCAGCACCAGTCCAAGCC
>NZ_RZPI01001093.1:0-1021 GCF_003998715.1 Mesorhizobium sp. M7A.F.Ca.CA.002.15.2.1 | reverse complement strand
CCATGACGCCGACACTGCAGTCCTGTTCCATCATCACTAGAATTGAGCACCATCTTGCCTGCGTCGGCCAAAGCCGGGGCAATAATCTGGCGCCGACGGCCTTGCGCAAAGACCAGCCTTTCCAACACAATCAAGAAAAGCCGCAAGAAGGGAACGAACGATAATTTTCACAGCTTGAAGGAGAACAAGCATGTCACTTCGCAGTGTGATTTCGAACTTAACAATGGGAACCTTCGCACTCGCCGCGGCGAGTGCACTGACACCTTCCGCCCAAGCCGCCGCACCAGAATCCAACGATCCGATCAAGATCGCGCTGTTCGACTGGACCAGCGTCAATCTGAACGCCAAGATCCTTGGCGGTATCCTGGAAAAGCTCGGCTATACCGTCGAGTATCCCACGGCCGACTACCTCTCCAGCCTGACCACGGGCCTCACCAATGGCGATCTTGATGTCGGCCTGGAGTTCTGGGACACGACCGCCGGCGAAGCCATGAAGGCCTCCGATGCGACCGGCCAGACCGAACGGCTGGGTAAGCTCGGACCCAAGGCCAAGGAAGAATGGTGGTTTCCGGAATACATGAAGGAGAAATGCCCGGGCCTGCCCAATTGGGAAGCGCTGAAGGACCCGAAATGCGCCGAAGCCTTCTCGACGGCGGAGACCGCACCGAAGGGACGCTATCTCGGCGGCCCGGTGACATGGGAAGGCTTTGACGACGAGCGCGTCGAGGCGCTGAAACTGCCCTTCACCGTCATCCATGCCGGCACCGACGCGGCGATGTTCGCCGAGCTCGATTCCGCCTATCAGCGCAAGGCGCCGATCATGCTGTGGATCTATTCGCCGCATTGGGCGCCTGCCAAATACAAGGGCGAGTGGGTTGAATTCCCGGAATACACGCCCGAGTGCTACAACGACCCGAAATGGGGCGTGAACCCCGACGCCAAATATGACTGCGGCAAGCCGCATGGCGAGATCTGGAAATACTCCTGGTCCGGCATGAAGGACAAATGGCCGGTCGCCTAC
>NZ_RZPI01001092.1:0-1022 GCF_003998715.1 Mesorhizobium sp. M7A.F.Ca.CA.002.15.2.1 | reverse complement strand
GCAGTTTCATAGCGGCGGAAGCAGAAAGAATCCAGCCGCACTGGCGTGGATTTAAATCGATTAAGTTGAGCCAGCCCGGCGAAGCCGTTTTCGCGGTTTCGCCGAACTGGCCCAGAATCTTACTTGGCGTGCAGGCGGGCTTCCGCCGCCTTGGCCGCGGCCTCGGCGGTAATGCCGAAATGCGGATAGAGTTGCTCGATCGTGCCCGACGCGCCGAAGCGGGTCATGCCGACGAAGATGCCGTCTGAGCCGATCAGATGATCCCATCCCTGGCGGATGCCGGCTTCGATCGCCATCTTGATCGGCGCATTGCCGATCGTCTTCTTGCGGTAGTCGTCGCTCTGCTGGTCGAACAGTTCGAAGCAGGGAACCGAGACGACGCGGGTCGGATGGCCGTGCTTTTCCAACAGCTCGCGCGCGCCAAGTGCGATCTCGACCTCGGAGCCGGTGGCGAAGATCGTTATCGCCGCCTCGCCGCTGGCGGCGGCCAGCTCATAGGCTCCCTGGCTGCTGAGGTTCTTGGCCGTGAATTCGGTGCGCACCGTCGGCAGGTTCTGGCGGGTCAGCGCCAAGGTCGACGGCGTCTTTTCCGACTCCAGGGCGATCTGCCAGCATTCCGCGGTTTCGACCGCGTCGGCCGGGCGGAAGACATTGTGGTTGGGGATCGCGCGCAATGCCGCCAGATGCTCGACCGGCTGGTGGGTCGGGCCGTCTTCGCCCAGACCGATGGAATCATGGGTCATGACGAAGATCGAGCGGATGCCCATCAGCGAAGCCAGACGCATTGACGGGCGGGCATAATCGGAGAAGCACAGGAAGGTGCCGCCATAGGCGATGAGGCCGCCATGCAGCGTCAAGCCATTGATGGCGGCCGCCATGCCATGTTCGCGAATGCCGTAGTGGACATAACGCTGGCCGTAATCGTCGGGCGTAATGTTCTTGGTCTGGCTGGTCTTGGTGTTGTTGGAGCCGGTCAGGTCGGCGGAGCCGCTTATGGTTTCCGGCACGGCGCCGTTGATGAC
>NZ_RZPI01001091.1:0-1037 GCF_003998715.1 Mesorhizobium sp. M7A.F.Ca.CA.002.15.2.1 | reverse complement strand
CTAGGTGTGAGCTTTCGAGAGGTTGTCCATTCGGACCGGACCGAGGAGACTGGAGTTACCACGCTTCAGCATCCATCGGAGGGTCCGAATGAACATCCACAAGAATGCCCGTCTCACACCGCTGCGTCGAGAGGAGATGGCGTTATCGGTGATAGAAGGCGCTTTTTCCAAAGCCCATGCGGCGCGCGTCTATGGCGTGTCGGCCAAGATCGTGGCGCGCTGGGTCGAGCGCTATAAGACCAAAGGGCGGGCCGGCATGGTCGACCGCTCGTCGCGGCCCACCGTCATGCCGAGCCTGACCGAACAGTCCGTGGCCGAGCGCATCGCAGCCTTGCGTCGCCAGCGGCTGACCGGCAAGCACATCGCCCATGAGGTCGGCGTCTCGCCCGCCACCGTCAGCCGGGTTCTCAAGCGTGCCGGGCTGTCGCGGCTCAGGGATATCGAGCCGGCCGAACCGGTCCGGCGCTACGAGCGGGAGCATCCCGGCGAGATGATCCATATCGACATCAAGAAGCTCGGCCGCTTCAGCCAAGTCGGCCATCGTATCACCGGCGATCCGCAAAAGGGCAAGTCGCGCGGCGCCGGCTGGGAGTTCGTCCATGTCTGCATCGACGACGCGTCCCGCATCGCCTTCTCGCAAATCCTGCCCGACGAGAAAAAGGAGTGCGCCATCGCCTTCCTCAAGGCCGCGGTCGCCTATTACGCCAGCCTCGGCGTCACGATAGCCCGCGTCATGACCGACAACGGCTCCTGCTACAGATCAAAGGCCTTCGCCAAGGCCTGCCGCGATCTCGGCCTCAAGCACGTCACGACAAGACCCTATACGCCCAAGACCAATGGCAAGGCCGAGCGCTTCATCCAGACAGCACTGCGCGAATGGGCCTACGCCATTGCCTATCCGACATCCGATCATCGTGCCGCCGAACTGCCTGTCTGGCTGCACAGATACAATTGGCATCGTCCACATGGCAGCCTAAAGTCAAAAACGCCTATCAGTCGCCTCGCCCTGATCGAGGACAACCTGTTGAAGCTCCACA
>NZ_RZPI01001090.1:0-1039 GCF_003998715.1 Mesorhizobium sp. M7A.F.Ca.CA.002.15.2.1 | reverse complement strand
CAACAATCAATCTTGGCAGCAAACCTCCTATCGGCAATAGCCGGGGAGAGCCGAACCATCTAAGGATAGATGTGTTGTGGTTCAAAATAGAGGACGTAGTGCGCAAGGTTTCGATCACCTCATCGCTGATGGCGCTTGTCGGCCTCGGCGCCATCACCTTGGCGGCTTTTCCGGCACAAGCAGACAATCTGCAGCTGCAATTGGGCAAACATGGCCCGCGGCTGAAGCTCATGGAAGATTGCGACCCCGCCTATGACGATTGCGAAGGCCCCCGTCGCGACGACCGGCGCGACCGCCGTCAACGAGGCTGCACGGAGGACCGGGCCCTCGACAAGGCAGACCGAATGGGCATCCGCCGCGCAAGGATAGAGTCCGTCGGCCGCCGGGAGATCACAGTCCGCGGCAGACAGGGTGGCGACCGCGTGCGCGTGACTTTTGGCACCGAGCGCGGCTGTCCCATCCTCGATCGCGAATAGCGATCGACCTCAGCGGAAAACCGACGCTCAGAATCATCAGCAGGTCGAACCGGCGGTTGGCTGGCTCGACCGCCGGGCCACGCGACAATTACGCACAGTAATTTTGCGTGATGTCGCCTTGCGGCGGCGAGGCACCCCGCCTATGCTTCCTGATGAACATGATTTCCCCTGAGACGGTCGCCAACAGCAAGCGCGCCTGGCTGAAGATTCTCGCCCGCTACAAGAAGCCTGACAGGCGGCGCAGCACCGTCGAACTCGCCATCACTCTCATTCCATTCGCCATGCTCTGGGGCCTGTCCTCGGCGGCCTATGCCTATGGCCATTGGTGGGGACTGATCCTCATCCTTCCCGCGGCCGGGTTTCTGGTGCGCATCTTCATGATCCAGCACGATTGCGGCCACGGCTCCTTCTTCGCCAATCGCTACGCGGACGACTGGATCGGCCGCGCGCTCGGCATCCTGACGCTGACGCCCTACGATTGCTGGCGGCGCGCCCACGCGACCCACCACGCCAGCGCCGGCAATCTTGACGAACGCGGCATGGGCGACATCCGGACGCTGACC
>NZ_RZPI01000108.1:0-11155 GCF_003998715.1 Mesorhizobium sp. M7A.F.Ca.CA.002.15.2.1 | reverse complement strand
CAGCAATATCATTGCTGGCGACATTTCCGCGCCCCTCAATGGTGGCAATGGAGGCTATGGCGGCGGCTTTTTGGACGGAGGCTATGGCGGCGGCGGCGCTGGTGGCGATGGCGTGCGTAATGAAGAGGTGAACCCGGCAATTTCCGTGACGGCTGATGTTCATGGCGGCGATGGCGGCGATGGCAATGGCAATGGCCCGTTTGCCGGCGGCGGCGGCGGCGGGGGCGGGGGCGCCGGCATGGTGCTTCTGAACAACGGCGCCATCACTGTTGAAAGCTCGGCCACCGTTGCTGGCGGAAACGGTGGCAATCCTGGCGCCAATTTCGGCGGTGGTGGTGGTGCGGGCATTGTTTTGAACGCCGGCGGCGACTTGACCAACCATGGCGATGTCCTCGGTGGCACGGGCGGGGCTTTAGCCACCGGCGGAACAGCCATTGTGATGGGAGATTCTGGCAGCATCGTCAACGACGGTCGCATTACCGGTGGCCGCGCCGGGGTTTCTGCATCCGCCGGTGCAGCGATCGACCTCAGAAATGGTGGGACGGTTTTTAACAGCGGAGTGATCATTGGCGGCGAGGGCAACGGTGGCCATGCCGGCGGCTCTAACGGCCCTGCTGGCGGAACCGGCAGTGGCGGCGCCCCCGGCTATATTCCCCTGACGCCCAGCAATGGAAACGGTGGTACCGGCATCGTTGGGGCCAATTTGGCGGTGCTTAACGTTGGGGAGATTACTGGGGGAGATTCTTTCTTTGGCCGGGCTAACGCCATCACCTTCACCGGCGGCGTCAACACGCTTTCCCTGCGAAACGGCTCGATTATCACCGGCAATGTCGTGGTGGAGAGTGGCGCGACCGGCTCATTGATGCTCGGGGACTATGACACGCTGCCTTCCACACCGGCCTTCAATGTCTCGAAGCTCGTGAATACGGCCACGGTAGGCGCGAGTGACGAGTTCGTCGGCTTCACGAGCTTTAACAAGGCCGGGACGAATACCGTTACCCTGACCGGCACGGGTGCGCAGGACTGGACCATCGATCAAGGCACCTTGGTCGGCGACACCAACAGCTTCGGCGGCAATCTCACCTTCTCAGGCGTGAACACCGGCGCCGTCGTCTTCGACCAGGCGAGCGACGGTACCTATGCCGGGACCATTACCGGCCCCGGCCATTTCGGCAAGGCCGGCGCCGGTACGCTGACGCTGTCAGGCGACGCTTCCGACCTCGCGGGCAACCTGGGCGTCATGGGGGGCACGCTCGACATCGACACTCAGCTCACCTCTTTTACCGGGATCATTGCTACTGACGGAACTGATCCGGACGAGGGGGCAACCGCAAGAGTTTCAGGGTCGGCCACCTGGACTGCCGACGTCCTTAGGGTCGGGGATTCCAATGGGGATTCCAAAGGGAAAGGGAGCTTGATCGTCGAGAATGGCGGTCAGGTTTTCAACGATTCGGGAGTTGTGGCGTATGGCGCGGGCAGCACTGGCTCCGCGGTGATTTCCGGAAATGATTCGGGTTGGACACTCGTTGATGCCATCGCAGTTGGTCTCTTTGGCAATGGATCGCTCAGCATTGAAAATGGCGGGCAGGTTTCCAGCGGCAACAACGCCATTGTTGGTTGGGATGCTCAAGCCACCGGAATTGTGAATATTACGGGCCCCGGGTCGGTTTGGACAGGCGACTCCATCATTGCCGTTGGCGTCTTGGGCAAGGGCACGCTGACTCTGTCGGAGGGCGGACAGGTTTCGCTTGCCGGGGGTCCTGCTATCGTTGGGTTGGCGGCCCAGCCAGGATCATTCGGAACGCTCAACATCGGTGCGGCAAGTGGGGAAGTGGCGAAGGCCGCCGGCACGGTTGATGCGGCATCGATAGCTTTTGGCGCTGGCACAGGCACGGTTGTGTTCAATCATCTGGGAAATCCCGATGGGTCCGATCTGATTTTCACCCCTTCCCTGACCGGCTTGGGGACCATCCTCCATGAAAGCGGCACGACCGTTTTGGCCGCGGACAGTTCCAGCTTCACCGGTGCCACCACTGTTGCAGGCGGCACGCTTCTTGTCGGGAACCATGCCAGTGCCGGCTTCCTCGGTGGCACGATCAATGTCGAGGACGGCGCCACGCTCGGTGGCTCGGGCACGGTGGGCACGACGACGGTTGCCGATGGCGGGCATATCGCGCCAGGCAATTCGGTGGGTACGCTGACGGTTGCCGGAAATCTGGGCCTCTCTTCAGGGTCGATTCTCGATTACGAATTCGGCAATCCAGGCGGTTCAACCGGCTCTCCGGGGATAAGCGACCGCATCGGGGTGAGTGGCAATCTGACGCTCGACGGTACGCTCAATCTTGCGCAGAGCGGCGACGTGGCCGATGGCACGGCGGGCCTCGGCTATTACCGGCTGATGACCTATGGCGGCAGCCTTACCGACAACGGCCTGGAGATCGGCACGAAGCCGCCGCTTTCCGATCCGGCCGCCTATGAGATCCAGGCGGGCGGCGGCAATGTCGACCTCTTCATCGGAGCGGCCGGCGACGACACGCTGCAGCACTGGCAAGGCGGCGACGGGACCTGGAACACCACGAACGAAAAATGGCTGAACCAGGGCGGCGATACTCTCGTCTCCTGGGCAGGAAACCATGCGGTGTTCAAGAACGAACCGGGCGGCTTCGACGGCGGCACGATCGCCGTCGAAGGAGCGCAAAGCTTCAAGGGCCTGCAATTCGTCGACAGCGGCTACCGCCTGGAAGGTTCCGGCACGCTCGCGATAGATGGTTCCGACAGCGCCGATGGCAATGCCGAGATCCGCGTGCTGGCCGGCACGGCAGCCACCATCGCGACGACGATTACCGGCGCGGGCGGGGTCAGCAAGACGCAAGGCGGCACGCTCGTCCTGGAAGGCAGCAACAGCTATCAGGGCGGCACGCGGCTTCTAGGCGGGATTATTTCCGTTTCTTCCGATGCCAATCTCGGCGCTGCAAGCGGTGCCCTGACATTCAACGGCGGCACGCTGCGGAACACGGCGGCGTTCGCGACGGCGCGCAACGTCACCCTGGATGCCGGCGGTGGGACGTTCCAGACCGATGCCGACCTGACGGCGAACGGCGTCATCTCCGGGACCGGCGCGCTCACCAAGACCGGGGCCGGCGGGCTGGTGCTTTCGAGCGCCAACAGCTACGCCGGTGGGACGACGGTTTCGGCAGGATTCATCACCGCGGCGACGACAGGCGCGCTGGGCAGCGGACCGGTGAATGTCAAGGCCGGTGACCTCCGCTTCATCAATGATGCAAGCGCCGAGAGCCTCGACATCGTCATGGAAACAAACGCAACGATGCGCTTCGATGGCAGTGCGTCGGCGGGAACGGCGACGATCGTCACTACCCAAAGCCGCATCAACTTCAACGACGAAACATCGGCCGGTGCGGCTTCGATCACCGGCAATGGTAGCAGGACGTCCTTCAACGGCAATTCGAGCGCCGCCAATGCCACGATTGGCGTTACAATCCAAGGAACGCTCGACTTCTACGACACCGCGTCTGCCGGCAGCGCCGCCATCACCAACAAGGGCGGCTTCGTTGGCTTCCATGGCGCCAACACCGCGGATGGCGCCACGATCATCAACGATACGGGGGGAAAGGTCGACATCTCCGAAATGACGTCGGACGGTATCGCGATTGGCTCGCTTTCGGGCGATGGTCTCGTCTTTCTCGGCTCGAAGGTGCTGACGCTTGGCGGATTGGATAAGAACGACACCATCGGCGGCGTCATCCAGGATGGCAGCACTGGCATCGGAGGGAGCCTCGTCAAGACCGGCGCCGGCACGCTGACGCTGAACGGCGTCAGCACCTATACCGGTCTGACCACCATCGGCGGCGGCAAGCTCGTTGTCGGCGACGGCAGCCATTCCGGGGCAAGCATTGCTGGCGCCATTGCGGTTGCAGCCGGCGGCACGCTCGGCGGTTCGGGAACGGTGGGTACGACCACGATCGCTTCTGGCGGCACGATTACGCCGGGCAATTCGATCGGCACGCTGAATGTGTCAGGCGATTACACGCAGGAGATAGGCTCGACCTACGAAGTCGAGATCAATCCGGCCGGCAATTCCGACCTGATCGACGTGACGGGCAAAGCCACCATCCAGGGTGGCACCGTCTTCGCGCTCAAAGCGCCGGGCGGCTACAGTGCCGGAACCCGCTACACGATCCTGAGCGCGGATCAGGGCGTGACCGGCACCTATGATGCGTTCGACCAGAACGCCCCGTTTGTCGATCTGGCACTCGCCTATGACGCCAGTAATATCTATCTCGACGTTGCCCGCAATGACGTGTCGTTCTGCGACGTGGCCGGCACCCGCAACCAGTGTGCCACCGCCAATGGCGCCGAAAGCGCCGGGCCGGGCAACCCGATCTACGATGCAATCGCCGGCCTGCCGGACGATGAAACCGCACGCGAAGCCTTCGATGTGTTATCTGGCGAGATCCATGCGTCCGCCAAATCGGCGCTGATCGAGGACAGCCATTTTGTCCGCGATGCCATCAATGACCGCCTGCGTGCGGCCTTCGAGGGGGTAGGTATCCCGGCAACGCCGGTGCTGGCCTATGGCGAAGGCGGTCCGATGCTGGCGCCTGCCACCACCGATCGCTTTGCCGCCTGGGGCACGGCTTTCGGGTCATGGGGTTCCTTCGACGGCGACGGCAATGCCGCAGGCCTCGATACCTCCACCGGCGGCTTTCTTACCGGCGTCGACGGCCTTGTCGCGGAGGATGTGCGGCTTGGCATCATGACTGGCTACAGCCACACGAGCTTCGATGCCGACGGCCGATCCTCGTCAGGCTCGAGCGACAATTATCATCTCGGCCTTTATGGTGGCACGCAGCGGGGCGCTCTCGCCTTCCGCTCCGGGCTTGCCTATACGTGGCATGACATGAAGACATCGCGCTCGGTGGCCATGCCCGGCTTTGCCGACAGCCTGAGCGGCGACTACAACGCTGGCACCTTCCAGGCGTTCGGGGAACTCGGCTATCGCATCGATACGCCAGTCGCGGCCTTCGAGCCTTTTGCCAACCTCGCTTATGTCAACCTGCATACGGACGGCTTCACGGAAAAGGGCGGTGCGGCGGCATTGACCAGTGCAAGCCAGACCACCGACGCCACCTTCACCACGCTTGGTCTCAGAGCCTCCGCCGGCTTCACGCTCGGCGCCATCAATGCCACAGCGCGCGGCATGCTGGGCTGGCGCCATGCCTATGGCGACGTCATACCGACCAGCACACATGCCTTCTCTGCCGGTGATGCCTTCACGATCGCTGGCGTGCCGATCGCCAAGGACAGTGCCGCCATCGAAGCGGGGTTCGATCTCAACCTGACCGATGCCGCAACCCTCAGCGTCGCCTACCAGGGTCAGTTCGGCTCCGGCGTCCAGCAGAACGGCTTTAATGCAAAACTCAACGTGGAATTCTAATCAAGCGGGAAGGATCGTTCCGGAATGACTGCCCCTGACGGAAAAGGGGCTATTCAATCCGCTTGTCGCATCGCCCAGGCGGTCGTACGCCAGGAAGCGAACCTCGCGAGCGCCAGGCAGGAAGCCAGCCTTATCGCCGCCGGTCGGAGCGAGCCTACAAGGACGTGCGCAACTGTGATGAACGCGAACGCTGCGACCGCAGGTGCCGGACTTGATCGCGCAGAAGCGGACGCAGGAGCAGCTGGGAGGATTGTGTGGCGCGAAGCGGACCCTCCCAAGGTTCGGCTTTCCCCTAAACGCTTTACAGCCCGGTTTGGTAGCGCTACCGTTTCGGCCTAGCGTGAGCCTGGGAGGAGCCAGGGCTGTCGCTAGCGGAAGCGTTGTTCCTTCGACGACGTCGCAGGAATTTGTTGGGAGGATCGATGGCGTCTGTCGCAATTGGCGAAGTCTACAAATCATTCGGCGCTGTCGAGATCCTGCACGGGGTCAGCGTGAACATCGAGGACGGCGAGTTCGTCACTCTGGTCGGACCATCGGGCTGCGGAAAATCAACCCTTCTCAGAATGATCGCCGGCCTGGAAAAGATTTCACGCGGCCAGATCGCGATTGGCGAACGTGTCGTCAACAACGTTGCGCCCAAGGAGCGCGACGTCGCCATGGTCTTCCAGAACTATGCGCTCTACCCACACATGACCGTTGCCGAGAACATGGCGTTCTCGCTGATGCTCAAAGGAGTTTCCAAGCCGGAGAGCGATGCAGGCGTGCGCCGCGCGGCCGAAATCCTTGGGCTGGTGCCGTTGCTGGCGCGCTATCCTCGGCAGCTTTCCGGCGGCCAGCGCCAGCGCGTCGCCATGGGCCGCGCGATCGTGCGTGATCCGGCGGTCTTTCTCTTCGACGAACCGCTGTCCAATCTCGACGCCAAACTCAGGGTGCAGATGCGCGCCGAGATCAAGGAACTGCACCAGCGCCTCAAGACGACGACAGTCTACGTCACGCACGACCAGATCGAGGCCATGACCATGGCTGACAAGATCGTGGTCATGCATGACGGCATCGTCGAGCAGATAGGGCCGCCGCTGGAACTCTATGACCGGCCGAACAATCTTTTTGTCGCCAGCTTCATCGGCTCGCCGGCCATGAATTTGCTGAGGGGCGAGATCGCTATTGACGGCTCACCCTCGTTCCGCGGCGCCGGGGGGATTTCAGTCCCGTTGGCCTCGGCACTTTCCATCCCCAATGGCGAGCCTGTGGTGCTGGGAATAAGGCCCGAGCATTTGCGGCTGTCCGACGACCGGGGCATTCCGGTCACCGTCGCGGTGGTTGAACCAACCGGGTCCGAAGTGCAGCTCATCGGCCGGACAGCCGGCGGCGAAGAGATCGTCGCGAATTTCCGGGAACGACATTCCTTCACGCCGGGCGAAACCATCCGGCTTACGGCCGAGCCCGGCCTCATCCATCTCTTTCACGGAGAAACCGGACAGAGGTTCCAAACACGTACCGATCAGTAGGACCACAGGCAAGGACAACAAGCAGGAGGAAACGAGCATGAAGTTCACCAGACGTGACGTGATCCGCACCACCGCCGGCGCGGCGGCGGGTGCCTTGGGAAGTCGGTTCATCAGCTCTCCGGCCCTTGCCCAGGACGGACCGAAATACAAACCCGAGGATGGCGCCAAGCTTAGACTGCTGCGCTGGTCGCCCTTCGTCCAGGGCGACGAGGACCAATGGCTGGCCAACACCAAGCGCTTCACCGAAGCGACCGGTGTCGCGGTCCGCGTCGACAAGGAAAGTTGGGAGGACATTCGCCCCAAGGCGGCGGTCGCGGCAAATGTCGGCTCCGGCCCCGACCTGATGTTCGTCTGGTTCGATGACCCGCACCAATATCCCGACAAGCTGCACGACGTGAGCGAACTCGGCGAGTATCTCGGCTCGAAATACGGCGGCTGGCATGATGGACCAAAGCAATATGCGACCCGGGAAGGCAAATTCATCGGCCTGCCACTGGCCACGATCGGAAATGCCATCGTCTATCGGGAAAGCTGGGTGAAAGAGGCCGGCTTTTCGGAGTTTCCCAAGGACACGAAAGGCTTCCTGGAACTTTGCAAGGCCTTGCAGGCGAAGGGCCATCCGGCCGGCTTCACGCATGGCCATGGCGTCGGCGACGGCAACAACTATGCTCATTGGCTGCTGTGGAGCCATGGCGGCCAGATGGTCGACGAGAGCGGCAAGGTAACGATCAACAGCCCCGAGACCCTCAAGGCCATCGAATACGCGCAGGAACTCTACAAGACCTTCATTCCAGGCACCGAAAGCTGGCTCGACGTCAACAACAACCGCGCCTTCCTGGCCGGCGAACTGGCTGTCATCGCCAACGGCATCTCGGCCTACAACACCGCCAAAATCAATAAGGACAATGATCCGAAGCTGGCTGAAATCGCCAAGGACATACGCACCACCAACCTGCCCATCGGCCCTGTCGGCAAATCCGTCGAATTGTTCCAGGTGACCACGGCTGTCATCTTCAATTACACGCCCTACCCCAACGCGGCCAAGGCGTATTTGCAGTTCATGTTCGAGGAACCGCAAATGAAGGACTGGATCACCTCCTCGGCCGGATATTGCTGCCAGACCCTGAAGGCATTCGACAACAACCCGGTATGGACTGCCGATCCCAACAACGCCGCTTACGCCAAGGCTTCGGCTACTCTGCGGCCTAACGGCTATGCCGGGCCGCTCGGCTATGCTTCGGCGGCAACCATGGCCGACTACGTGCTGGTCGATATGTTCGCCAAAGCGGTGACCGGCCAGGCGACGCCGCAAGAGGCAATGGAAGAGGCCGAGAAGCGGGCAAATCGCTATTATCGCGTTTGAGCCGGCTCAGCCGGGCAGCGCGGCTGCCCGGCTGGCTTCGGATTGCATCGTGGCCGATCCGGCCGATCAATGAGACCTCAGCAGGAGCCGACCCATGGCTGTGCCGTCAGCTGCTATCCAGCCGCGATCTTCGATCTTCTCACGGATTCTATCGCGCTGGAGCGAAAGCCGGAACGCACTTGGCTTCGGCTTCATGCTTCCGGCGGCTGCACTGCTGCTTGTCTTCCTGACCTATCCGCTGGGGCTCGGCGTCTGGCTCGGCTTCACCGACGCCCGCATCGGCCGCCCCGGCATCTTCATCGGCATCGAAAACTATGAATATCTGTGGAGCGACGCCGTCTTCTGGCTCTCCGTCTTCAACACCTTGCTCTACACGATCAGCGCTTCGATCCTGAAATTCGCGCTCGGCCTCTGGCTGGCGCTCCTCCTCAACCAGAACCTTCCCTTCAAATCGTTCTTCCGCGCGATTGTCCTGCTGCCGTGGGTGGTGCCGACGGTGCTCTCGGCCATCGCCTTCTGGTGGATCTACGATTCGCAGTTCTCCATCCTCTCCTGGGCGCTGCAGCAGATGGGACTGATCGACCACCGCATCAATTTCCTTGGCGATCCGGAGAACGCACGCGCCTCGGTGATCGTCGCCAATGTCTGGCGCGGCATTCCTTTCGTGGCCATCACGCTGCTGGCCGGCCTGCAGACGATTCCCCAATCGCTTTACGAGGCCGCGACGCTCGACGGCGCCAGCCGTTGGCAGTTGTTCCGCTATGTGACGCTGCCGTTGCTGACGCCGATCATCGCCATCACCATGACCTTTTCGGTCCTGTTCACCTTCACCGATTTCCAGCTGATCTATGTGCTGACTCGCGGCGGGCCGGTGAATGCCACCCATCTGATGGCGACGCTCTCGTTCCAGCGCGGCATTTCCGGCGGCCAGCTTGGCGAGGGAGCCGCGATCGCGGTGGCGATGATCCCGTTCCTGCTTGCGGCGATCCTTTTCAGCTATTTCGGGCTGCAACGTCGTAAATGGCAGCAGGGCGGTGGAGACTGACATGGCCGCGATCGAAACGAGCAACCGTCCGAACACGGATGAAGGCGGCATGGGCTATCTTCAGAGCCTGCCCCGGCGCGTGGTGACCGTTTATCTGCCGCTCCTGATCTTCGTCATCGTGCTGCTGTTCCCGTTCTACTGGATGACGATCACGGCGGTGAAACCCAATCTCGAGATGACGGATTATGCCAATTTCAACCCGTTCTGGGTCGTCCATCCGACGCTCGAGCATATTCGGTATCTGCTCTTCGAGACGTCCTATCCGGGTTGGCTTCTCAACACGATCATCATCTCGACCGCCGCAACTTTCCTGTCGCTGCTGGCGGCGGTGTTCGCAGCCTATGCGATCGAACGCTTGAGGTTTTCCGGGGCGCGGCAGGTCGGCTTGGCGATCTTCCTGGCCTATCTCGTGCCGCCCTCGATTCTGTTCATTCCACTGTCGGTGATGGTGTTCAACCTCGGCCTTTACGATACGCCGTTCGCACTGATCCTCACCTATCCGACGTTCCTCATTCCATTCTGCACGTGGCTCTTGATGGGCTACTTCCGCTCGATACCCTTCGAACTGGAAGAATGCGCGCTGATCGACGGAGCGAGCCGCTGGCAAATCCTGACCAAGATAGTTCTGCCGCTGTCGGTGCCCGGCCTGATCTCCGCCGGCATCTTCGCCTTCACCCTGTCATGGAACGAATTCATCTACGCCTTGACCTTTATCCAGTCGTCCGAAAACAAAACCGTGCCGGTCGGCGTGCTTACCGAACTCGTACGTTCGGACGTCTATGAATGGGGAGCCCTGATGGCAGGCGCGCTGATCGGCTCCCTGCCGGTGGTGGTGCTCTATTCATTCTTTGTCGAGCACTACGTCTCCTCGATGACGGGGGCGGTCAAGGAGTGAGGCTGAGGCGGAAATCCCACCCTCGGCCGGCAGCTTCGATCCGATCCCCGCACTCCGCTCCCTCTCCTTCCCGCAAGCCTGCCACAAGCTTGTTGAGGCATGGTCTGGTCAGGGAAAACCGGTAAAAGGCGGACTTTCTTGGCGATTTCTCCACCCAGCGACATCGTTATGGATGTGGCCCGAGCCGTCGACCCGGCGGATATCGAGACCGCTCGCGCCGCGCTGGCAAAGCGGGCCGGCGGCGCTGCGGGCACGTTTTCACTCGACACCGCCGCTTCCGTCGATGCCGGCTCGATCCTGTCGCGCGCCACCGCCGACAAGGCCGCCGCCGCAACCGACCCGGCCAAGAAATTCAAGAAGTTCGAGGCGATGGTGCTGCAGACCTTCATCCAGAACATGCTGCCCAAGGACACCGAGGGCGTCTACGGCAAGGGCCTGGCCGGCGACATGTGGAAATCGCAGCTTGCCGAGCGGGTGGCGGACGTAATGGCCGAACGCGGCGGCATCGGCATCGCCAAATCGATGCTCGCCGACCACTATCTCGAAGGCAAGCGCGTCGTGCCCGTCGGTCCGGTTTCGGGCGGGCCGGAAAAGACCGAGGTCGACCAGCAAAACAGCCTGTCGACCTCGCTGGTCCATCAATTGCAGCGCAAGGCTGCGGGATCGATGACCGGTGACGAGACGACCATAAAAACAAATATCAAGATCTAAACTGGGAAACGCCATGGCCGACTTTTCGGAATCCACCCCCAACCTGCCAGCACGCACGACCACGTCGGAAGCGCCGATCCCGTTCGCGCGGCCCGGCAACCTCGCCGCCATCATCGGCCGCATCGAGGAAGTGGTCGAGGAAGAGACGGCAGGCATCCGCAACGCCACCAACTATGAT
>NZ_RZPI01001089.1:0-1042 GCF_003998715.1 Mesorhizobium sp. M7A.F.Ca.CA.002.15.2.1 | reverse complement strand
GTCTCGATGCCGGCCTTGCGCGCCTCGTCGGGATTGGCGAAGGGCCGCGCCCGGCCGTCGAAGAACAGATCGCCGGCGTCGGGCTGATGCACGCCGACCAGGCTGCGGACCAGCGTCGACTTGCCGGCGCCATTGTCGCCGATCACGGCGGTGACCTCGCCGCGGCGGGCCTGGAAGGCGACGTCGGTGAAGGCGCGGATGCCGCCGAAATGCTTGCTCAGCCCTTCGCAGGCGATGATCGCCTCAGCGGCGGGGATGTGATGGGGAGCGCTCATTTCTGATACCGCATGATCAGCGCCGCCAGCACCACGATGGCTCCCACGGCAAGCGGTTGGTAGAAAGCCGACACATTGAGCAAGGTCAGGCCATTGACGAGTGCCGTGAGCATCAGCGCGCCGATGGCGGGCCCAAGAATGCTGGCGCGGCCGCCGAACAGGCTGACGCCGCCCAGCACCACCGCCGCCACCGAATTCAAGAGCAGGCTGGTGTTGATCTGCGGTTCGGCCGAGCCGATGCGGGCGACCAGGAGAATGGCCGCGACACCGGCGCAGAGACCGGAAATCGTATAGGCGGCGATCTTGACCCGGTTGGTGCGGATGCCGAGCGCGCCGGCACTTTCGGCCTGGCCCCCGGTGGCAAGCAGATGCACGCCGAAACGCGTGTGGTAGAGCGCGATATGGGCGACGATGACGGCTGCGATCGCCACCCATACGGGATAGCTGAACGGTCCGAACGAGCCGGAAGCGAGCCTGAGCAGGAAGGTCGAGCCGACCATGGTCGGTTCACCGCCCGACAGGATGAGGCCAAGGCCAGTGATGCCCGACAGCGTGCCGAGCGTCACCACGAAATCGGGGATTTTGCCTGCCGTGATGATCAGCCCGTTGAGGAAGCCCACCGCGCTGGTGGCGAGAACCGCGAGCACGCAGGCGATGAAGATGCCGTAGCCGGCGGCATTGACGAGGCCGAGGATGATGGCGCCGAGCATGACGGCTGCCGCCAACGACAGATCGATGCCCGAGGTGGCGATGACGAAGGTCTGGCC
>NZ_RZPI01001088.1:0-1046 GCF_003998715.1 Mesorhizobium sp. M7A.F.Ca.CA.002.15.2.1 | reverse complement strand
AGTTCCAGCGATTGGACATCGATTTTCACGGCATGCTCGCCGAGGGCAGCGCCAACCGCTTCATCGCCGACGCGCTCGCCGATCACCTCAGGCTGCGCCGGCTGCCGGGCATCTATGCCGGCGTCAACGTCTTCCGATTGCGGCAATCGCTGCGCGAACACCTTGTCATACTCGACCATCTTGAAAGCCTGCAGTATGAGGTGGCTGCCGATCTGCTTCGCATTCATCTGCGGCTCTCCCGCAACCAGCGACCGCAAGCGGCCAGCCGCGGGGCTCCCGCGCTGTTCGGCACGATCAGCCGGCCGGAATGACGAGGATTAATTGACGCGTAAAGCCAGCCCGACCATCGCGCTGTTTCCCGAAGCAAGCTTCGGCGCGGCGTTGAATTGCGTCGGCATCGCGCAGGCGCTGCGTGCGAAAGGCGCCCGGCCCGTCTTCATCTGCCATGCCGGTTTCTCCGGCGTCTTTGCCGACTATGGTTTCCAGGAATACCAGTTGCCAACCGACGAGCCGCTGAGCGAGAGCCAACGTCAGAGCTACTGGCAGGCTTTCGTGCGCCGGCACCTGCCGCATTTCAGGCTGAGCCCGATCGACCAGCTTGAGACCTATGTCGCTCCGACCTGGCAGGCCATCGTCGACACCGCGGTCAATGCCGAGGCGCCGCTGCGCCAATTGCTGGCACGGCTCAAGCCGGATGCCGTGGTGCTCGACAATGTCATCATGTTCCCGGCGATCGCCGCCGCCGGCTGTCCGTGGGTGCGCGTCGTCTCCTGCGCCGAGACCGAGCTGCCGGACGCCAATGTGCCGCCCTATCTGTCGGGGCTTGGCGTGGACGACCCGCAACGCGCGGCGTTCGAGGCCAGGTATCTGGCGGCTTGCGCGCCGGCGCATGACCGCTTCAACCGCTTCCGGGCGGATGCCGGACTGGGGCCGCTGCCGAAGGGTCAGTTCCTCGAGACGTCGCCCGATCTCAACCTGCTGCTGACGCCGACGATCGTGCGCCGCGAGCGTGCCGAGCCGCTCGACCCCGCGCGCTTCGTCTATCT
>NZ_RZPI01001087.1:0-1047 GCF_003998715.1 Mesorhizobium sp. M7A.F.Ca.CA.002.15.2.1 | reverse complement strand
AGCATACCCAACGGGATTCCGATCCCGGTGGTCGGCGACCCCAACGACCCCGACAACGAGGCCGATGGTGGCAAGGTCACCGTCACCAACGATGGCGAGATCATCACACACAAGGATGGGTCATACGGCATCTTCGCCCAGTCCATCGGCGGCGGTGGCGGATATGGCGGCACGGTTTCGTCCGACTTCGCCGGGTCCGACTCTTTTGCCCTCAGCCTGGGCGGCAAGGGCGGCAACGGCGGCGATGGCGGAGATGTGAGGGTTGAGGTTTCCGGATCGATCGAAACCTTCGGCGCCCGCGCGCATGGCGTCGTGGCGCAGTCGGTGGGCGGCGGCGGCGGTGTCGGCGGCGACGCAAAAGGTAAAACCTCGAACGCGCTCGGCATCGGCGGCCTTGGCGGCAATGGCGGCGATGGCGGCGACGTGACCGTGATCCGCACCGGCACCATCACCACGCATGGTGTCGATGCGGTCGCCATCATCGCTCAGTCGGTCGGCGGCGGCGGCGGCATCGGCGGCGCCGGCTTCGGGCGCTTCGGCGCCACGGCGGATGGCGGCAGCGGCATCGACAACAACACCATCGGCTTCAACACATTTGCGGGTGCCAAGGGCAATGGCGGCACGGTGACCATCCAGCAGGACGGCGAGATCGTCACCGATGGCGAGCGGGCGCACGGCATCGTGGCCCAGGCGGTGGGCGGCGGCGGCGGCCTGGCCGGCACGCTCTCCGCCGGCGCTGCCGGTTCCGGCGGTGGCATCGGCGATGCCGCGGCGGCGACGGCGACGGCCATGAGCCAGGTCTGGGTCAAGGGTGCGAGCTCGTATGCCATGTTCGGACAGAGCGCGACCGGCATCGGCGACGCGCACGCGGTTACGCTGACCGCGGGCGACAGCCTGTTCGCGCAGGGTGCTGGTTCCGTGGCCGCCTACGGCGAAAGCACAGCCAACGGCGCGAAAGGCAACATCACCATCAATCTCAACGGTCATTACACGATTGGCGGTGCCGGAACCGGCGTTGCCGCCATGCTCGTCGGCGGCGCCAACAAC
>NZ_RZPI01001086.1:0-1049 GCF_003998715.1 Mesorhizobium sp. M7A.F.Ca.CA.002.15.2.1 | reverse complement strand
ATGCAGCGACAGCCGTCCCTTGCCTTCGAGAATCGAGACGCAGGGAAAGGTTCTGAGGTTGGCGATGGAATAGCGGATCGAGATGCGCTCCAGCGCGGTCTGGCGCTCCGAGGCGGTCATGAAGGTGCTGGAGGAGACGGTTTCGGCCGCCGGCGCGATCAGGCTCATCCACTTGCCGATGAAGTCGCCCGGCGACAGCGGCGCGGAATTGCTGTCGAGCGCCGCCCGGATGCCGCCGCAGCGGCCATGGCCCATGACGACGATGTTCTTGACCTTGAGGCTCTGTACGGCGAATTCAAGCGCCGCCGAGGTCGAATGGAACTCGCCGTCGGGTGCATAGGGCGGCACCAGATTGCCGACATTGCGCAGAACGAAGAGTTCGCCCGGCCCAGCGTCGAAGATCGCCTCGGGCGCCGAACGCGAATCGCAGCAGGCGACGATCATCGTCTCCGGCGCCTGGCCTTCGCGAGCGAGATCGCGATAGCGCCCGCTCTCTGTGAGATAGCGGCCATTCATGAAATTGCGATAGCCGGCGAGAAGATGTTCAGGGAGATGGGACATGGGCGGCGTCTGGAGCCTTTCCGGGTTGGATGCGGCAGCTCGTTGCGGTCTAGAGAGGCTCTAGCGGCAAAAGCCGGTCGCGAGCAATGCAGAATTATGAGGGCTGGCTAGAAATGCCATGCATCGAGCGCAACGGTGGCCAACAGCGTCACGCCCAGATGGCGACGGGAATGCCAAAGCTGTCGCGGCCCGGCGGGTCGGGAAACGGCCGCGCCTCGCCGCCGACGATGCGACCGGCGATCAGCGTCATCGCGGCTGCGTCGAGGAAGTCATCAGCGGCGGCACCGCGGGGCGGCGGCTGGTCGAGAAAGCCCTTATCATAGCCGAGCCGGCAGAGCAGCGCCTTGCGTTCCGCCATGCCGGCCGGATTGATGCTGCCCTTGATCTTCTTCGGCAGTTGCATGGCTTGATCGCCGTTCAAGCGGCAGAAAGCGACTTCCGGATGGGATTCGAACACGCGGCCGCGCAAATCGGGCCGCGCGATCAGC
>NZ_RZPI01001085.1:0-1050 GCF_003998715.1 Mesorhizobium sp. M7A.F.Ca.CA.002.15.2.1 | reverse complement strand
GGCGGCTAAACAGTCATCGCAGCCATAGATGCGGTTGCCGATCTTTTCGCGGAATTCGTGCGGAATCGGCCCCTTGTTCTCGATGGTGAGATAGGAAATGCAGCGCCGCGCATCGAGCCGGTAGGGCGCCGGAAAAGCATCGGTCGGGCATGCGTCGAGGCAGGCGCGGCAGGAGCCGCAATGGTCGATTTCGGCGCGGTCGGGCACCAGTTCAGCGGTGGTGAAGATGGTGCCGAGGAACAGCCAGGAGCCGTGCTCGCGGCTGACCAGATTGGTGTGTTTGCCTTGCCAGCCAAGCCCGGCGGCTTCGGCCAGCGGCTTTTCCATGACAGGTGCGGTGTCGACGAACACCTTCACGTCACCGCCGGCGCGGGCAACGAGCTTGCCGGCGATCTCCTTCAGCCGGCCTTTCATCACATCGTGATAGTCGCGGTTTTGCGCATAGACCGAGATCGCGCCGCGGTCGCGCTTGGCCAGCACTTCGCGAAGATCATGGTCGGGGCCGTAGTTCATCGCCAGCACGACGATCGAGCGTACCTGCGGCCAGAGGGCCGTTGGTTCACTGCGGCGTTGCAGCGTCTCGGCGATCCAGTCCATTGAGCCGTGAAAGCCATCGGCGACGAATTCGGCCAGGCGCGCCGGCGCCAGCGGGATCGCATCGGGGGAGGTGACGGCGACGGCATCGAAGCCGGCGCGCTGCGCCTCAGCGTCGATCAGCGCGCGCAGTTTTGCGGCGTCAGAAGTCGAGGTCCGCATAATGCGACACCGGTGACAGGCCGCGCACCCGGTCGGTCAAAAGCGGCCGGAAGGAAGGCCGCGACTTGACCCGCGTGTACCATTCGCGAGCAGCGCTGTGCTCGCGCCAGTCTATCTCGCCGAGATAATCGAGCACCGACAGCGTCGCCGCGGCCGCGAGATCGGCATAGGTGACCCTCGAGCCGGCCAGCCAATGGCGGGTGCCGGCCAGCCAGTTGGTGTATTTTATGTGCTGGCGGATGTTGGCGCGCGCCGCACGGATCGCGCCCGAGTCGGGCGCGATCCGTGCGGCGC
>NZ_RZPI01001084.1:0-1050 GCF_003998715.1 Mesorhizobium sp. M7A.F.Ca.CA.002.15.2.1 | reverse complement strand
TGCCTTCATTGCGTTTGGTGTCGGCAATTGGCCGAACCGGGCGGTCGAGCCGCTCTGCGAAATCTCGTTCACGCCGCTCTGCAGCCCGACGCTGCTCAACAAGGTCGGCGGTTTTTCCCGACCGTCGGACGTGCTGCGCGCCAACCTGCTGCATCTCGACGACACCGAGGATTGGGCGCGCTGGCTGGCGCTGTCCAAGGTGGAAAACCCCGACATCGAGGGTGGCATCTTCTTTTCCGACATGAACCTGGTCTTTTCGGCGGCGATTGCCGGCCAGGGCATCGCCATGGGCGACGAACTGACCAGCCGGCGGGCGCTGAGCGAGGGCCGGCTGGTCAGGCCGTTCGACATCGCGATCAAGTCGCCACGCTCTTATTTCCTGGTCTCCGAACACGCCAAGGCTTCGCATCCGGTGCTGGAAGCGTTCGCGGGATGGCTGCGGTCGAAACTCCAGGAGAACCGCATTCTGCCGTATTGAGGGCAAGGCGGCGCCATCTCGCCATAGATGAATGGAATTTGCCGATCACGCGAAAACTATTCGGTTGCGGTGAGCCGGCACCCTGCCTACGATTTCGACAAGCGTTAGGGAAAGGGCAGTATGCAGCAACCCGGCCGTGCCGCAGAGATCAAGGCAATCGGGATCGGCAAGAGCTTCGGCTCGTTCCGTGCGCTGGACAATCTGTCGCTCGATATCGGCCGTGGCGAGTTCCTGACCCTGCTGGGGCCGTCGGGTTCGGGCAAGACCACCTTCCTGATGATCCTTGCGGGCTTCGTGCAGCCGACCGAGGGCAAGCTGTTCAGCGACGGCGTCGACATCACCGACCGACCGGCAGAGCAACGTGCCGCCGGCATGGTGTTCCAGGGCTACGCGCTGTTCCCGCATATGAGCGTCGAAGCCAACATCGCCTTCCCACTCAAGGTGCGCAAGAAACCGGCCGCCGACATCAAGCGCCGTGTCGGCGAGATGATCGAGCGCGTCGGTCTCAAGGGCCACGAGAAGAAACTGCCGGCGCAACTGTCGGGCGGCCGGTTTCTTGCGCACCTTGAGTG
>NZ_RZPI01001083.1:0-1051 GCF_003998715.1 Mesorhizobium sp. M7A.F.Ca.CA.002.15.2.1 | reverse complement strand
TGCCCAACCCGCCCATGAGGCAACGCTGTACGTGATCCGGATCCGCGCCATCGCCGGCAACGATTAACGCTTGTTTCCAAACATGATCGCGGTACCGGCGAAATATAGCGTAAGCTGCTGGCGGCATCACGAAAAAGCCTGAATCCTCTCCGCCGATCTGGCTGGCGGGAAGTGGGGTGCTTGTCTTTGAGTTTTGCTGAGAGACGACGCCCTGTCGTGGTGCGGAAACAAACTTTCGGCAAGTGGGGTTTATGCAACCAATTGCATTTGAACCGGTTTTAGGGCCATTGCCGTGGCGGTGACGCCGCTCAGTGCCCGCTTACGGAATTTTCAATGAATATTCAGACGAATCCTGCCCAAATCGAGAAGACAAGCGCGAGCTTCCCGGCCATCACCGAAGAGCCGATCCGCTCCAATTACCTGCCCGAAGAGCGCCTTCGGCTGCTCGGTGAAAGCCTGGCGAAAGGCGACCTCACAGATCTGTTCGGGCTGACGCCCTTCGATTTTCAGGCCCGTATCCGCGACAGCGCCAAGAAGATTTTGGAAGTCTACCGGTCGACCAATGCGGCGCAGGCGAGGGGCGAGACGATCACGCCGGCGGCACAATGGCTGCTCGACAACAATTACCTGGTCGAAGAGACCATTTTCCAGGTCAAGCGCGACCTGCCGCGCCGCTTCTATCGCCAGCTGCCGACCTTGAAACTGCCTGACGGCGGCAGCGTGCCGCGCGCGCTGGCGCTGGCCTGGACCTATGTCGCACATTCGGACAGTTCCGTTTCGGCGACGATGTTCAAGTCCATCGTCCAGGGTTTTCAGTCGGTCGAGCCGCTGAAGATCGGCGAACTCTGGGCGCTGCCTTCGCTGTTGCGCTTCGTGCTGATCGAAAATCTGCGCCGGCTGGCGGTCAGGGTCAATCGAACCCGTCAGATGCGTCAGATCGCCAACGATGTGGCAGACAAGGTCCTGGCCACCGACGACAGCGCCGACCGGCAGTCGATCCTGTCCAATTTCAGCGCACACGCACAGGACACCACCTTCGCCACCCAGCTGC
>NZ_RZPI01001082.1:0-1058 GCF_003998715.1 Mesorhizobium sp. M7A.F.Ca.CA.002.15.2.1 | reverse complement strand
CCCCCCCCCCCTGTCAGCAATCCGCCGGCACCGCCGATCACGGCTCCAATCCCCGCGCCAGCCCCGGCATCCTCGGCAGCCTCCGAACGGTCGCCCTCGTACCAGTCATCCGAGTTGTTGGCGACGATGCTGATGTTCGCATGCGGGACGCCCGTGGCTTCCAGTTCGCGGACCGCGTCGGCCGCGTCGTCATAGTTGTCGAACAGTCCAGTTACCGTTTTCATTGATTTCTCCTGATCCGTGCTCACTTGCTGGCGGCAACGACGTTGCCCTGATAGTCCAGGCCGACGGCGAGGCTTTCGCCTGCCTTGGTGGCATGGCCCCGCCAGATGCCCTGGTCGTCCTTGGTAAGCTTCGACACGTTGGTATAGCCTGCACCCTCGATGCGGCTCTTGGCCTGGGCTTCGGTGAAGCTGTTTGCGCCGGGAACGAGAGCGGCGGCATTGGGGGTATTGTCGGTCTTCACCGCCGGTGTTGTCGCTCCCGTGATGGCGTCCTGCCCGGCTGCGATCTTTTCGATCATCTGCTGGTGCGTCTTCAGCGTATCGACCGTTTGCTGGGCGAATGTCTTGAGCCCGGCGTTGTCGCCGCCGCTGGCATAGGTTTCGAACAGCTTGACGGCGTCGGCATGCGCCTTGCGCTGCATGTCGACATAGGCTGGATCGATCGGAGCCTGCGCATTCTTGAGCTTGTCGAGATCGCCCTGGTGCTGGGCATCAAGCGCCGGCGGCACTTTCAATTTTTGTTCGCCGGCCACCGTTGCCAGCTTGGCATTGGCCGCGCCGTGATCGCGGATCATCATCTGGGCGAAGTCCTTGATGCTCTGGTCCTGAACCTTGCCCAAGGCAATCTGGCTCGAGTCGACTTCGAACTTGCCGCCGATGGCAGCCTTGTCGACGAAGGCCTGGGCGCTGTCGGCAGCAAAAGCAGGCACGGCGAGAAAAATGGAAGCAGCGGCGAGCGATGCGAAAAATTGTCGTGTTTTCATCGGCTTTGTCCTTGCCTGGGATGCGTCGCCCTAACAGGCCAAGATGCGCTTTGTTCCGATACCCAGACGA
>NZ_RZPI01001081.1:0-1059 GCF_003998715.1 Mesorhizobium sp. M7A.F.Ca.CA.002.15.2.1 | reverse complement strand
AAGGCCTGCCATTTGCGCTGACCGGGTCCGGCGATGAGGCCGAGCTGGTGCTGATCGCGGCCAGCGAGGGTGACCGCTTTGACCTTGACCATTATCGCAGGCTGTTCGCGCCGGCGGCGGAGCGGCGGGTGCCGTGTTTCTGCACCAATCCCGACATCATCATGCTGACGGCCGTTGGCCCTCGCTTCGGCGCCGGCCGGCTGGCCGATCTCTACGAAAGCCTGGGCGGCAGCGTTACCCGCATCGGCAAGCCCGACACGGCGATTTTCGACGCCGCGCTGGCGCTGGCCGGCGAGCCGGACCGTGGCACCGTGGTCTGCGTCGGCGACAGCGTCGAACACGACATATCGGGGGGAAACAGCACCGGCATCGCCACCGCGCTGGTGCTGAGCGGAATACTGGCGGACACACCGGATCTCGCCGCTGTTTTCGACGAACAGCAGGCCTGGCCGGACTACATCATGGACAGCTTCAGCTTCCGCTGACCGCTTCCAGCATGCGCCGCGCGCTCTCCTCGTCGGTGATCAGGATGGTTGGGGCGATGAGGGTCATGGCGCCGAGCAGCGCTTCGGTTTTCTCCTCGCCACCGGAGGTGAGGATGCGGATCGGTGCCTTGCGCAGACGGTCGACATCCACCGACATCACGTGGCTGTTGACGGGGTGGTCGACCAGATCGCCGTTGCGGTCGAAGAAATGGAACAGGAGGTCACCCACGGCGCCACGCGCAAGCAGGGCCTCCCGATCCGCCTCCTTGAGGAAGCCACCACGAGAGAAGGTGGTGGCCGAGGCGATCCCGCCGACGCTCAGCAGAACGGCATCGAGCACGTCGGCCATTTCGAAAATCTCCTGCAGGCCGCAGCGCTCGATCAGGGCGATCTTGGTCTCGACGCTGTCGACCACGGCTGGTGTCGGCATCAGATAGCCGTCGCCCTGGAATATCTGAGCGAAGCGCCAGGCGAACTCGGCTGGGTTGACCCGGCGCACGACGCCGACACCGCCAAGCAGCGAAATCACCTTGAAGTCGGTGAGCGACTTGGCGCTGATGAAAGGCAGGCTCGA
>NZ_RZPI01001080.1:0-1063 GCF_003998715.1 Mesorhizobium sp. M7A.F.Ca.CA.002.15.2.1 | reverse complement strand
ATATCCTCATGGCTGGTCTCAAGCCGGTAGCGGCTGCGGAACGGCGTGTCACCAATGTCGGCGACCCTGAGCTCATGCGTCGGCGCGCATTCCAGCACGTGATTGTAGGGCCCGATGCGCTCGATGGCGCGCAACGCCCTTGGCCCGAAGCGCGAGCCCGGGCGGTTGGTGACGCCGAGATCCATCGGCACGCCGATCATCGCCACCTGCAAATCGCCGAAATCCGGATTGTCGGCCGATATTTCGCGGTAGGGCGCGGCAAGAAAGGTCGGGATGCCTGAATAGGGCGCCAGCCGCGTGCCGCTCTTGGAGAAGATCTTGTCGGCGACCTTGCGGAATTTCGGGTCGAACATCTCGCCGCCATGGCTTTCACCATATTTGCGACGCAACGCATCGAGCTTGCCGCGATCGTATCCCATGTCCGCTCCTCCTGGGCTGATGCAGTGCCGGCGCGGGTGACGCCTGCGAACCGACCGTCATCCGGCCGGGCCGCTGTCCCGCTGGCTGCCTGCAGATTTCATGTCTTGATGCTGTTCTAAACTCAAGTGTCTGGCAGTGGCATTGAAAAATCAATTGATATTGTTAGGGTGTTTTCTGTGAGAAAATCTCACAACAAAGTGGTACCATGACCAAGCGCCTGCCACCGCTCAATCCGCTGCGCGCCTTCGAGGCAACGGCTCGCCATGGTTCACTGACCAAGGCGGCGACTGAGCTGAACGTCACTCATGGCGCCGTCAGCCACCAGATCAAGGCGCTCGAGCAGTCGCTCGGTGTCAAGCTGTTCGAGCGGGTCGGCCAGCGGGTCAAGCTGACACCGCATGGCGCGGAGCTTCTGCCGGCGGTGTCGACCGCGTTCGACGGCATCGCCGCCGCCACCCAGCGCATGACAAGGCCGGCGAGCAGCGGCACACTTTCGGTCTCCTGCGTGCCGGCGCTACTGTTGCTGTGGATGACACCGCGGCTCGGCAGTTTCATGGCGCAATATCCCGACATAAGGCTGACGCTTATTCCTTCCAACGATCCCAAGGATTTGCGGGCGCCCAATATCGATGTCTGCGTGCAT
>NZ_RZPI01000107.1:0-11159 GCF_003998715.1 Mesorhizobium sp. M7A.F.Ca.CA.002.15.2.1 | reverse complement strand
CGTTTATGTGCACGAGAAGGTCTATGACGAATTCGTCGAAGGCTTCATCGCCGAGACAAAGAACTATGTCGTCGGCAATCCGCTCGATCAGGCGACGACGATGGGACCGATGGCGTCCGAATTGGCGCGCGTCCACCAGTCGTCGACATCCTCGAAATCCCATACCGGCCTGACCTGCCCGACCTGGAAGGCGATCAGCTTGCCGAGATCGAGCGCCGAACCGCCGCCGAAGGCGATGACGCCGTCATGTTTGCCCTTCTTGAACACGGCGATGCCGGCGGTCAGATTGGACTCGACCGGGTTAGGCCTGACCTCGGAGAAGACGCCGTAAGGAACCTTGGCGTCGTCGAGTATCTTCAGCGTCGAGGCGACGACCGGCAGTTTCGCCAGTCCAGGGTCGGTGACGAACAACGGCCGCTTGATGCCGGTGGCCGCCAGCACCTCAGGCAATTCCTTGATGCGGCCGGCGCCGAAGCGGACGGTGGTGGGGTAGTTCCATTTGGAGATCAGCTTGGACATTTTTGTCTTTCAATAAATCAGATGGCTTCGCGCAGATGGAATGATTTCGGCCGGGTCAGATTGTCGTAGCCGATGGCCGACAAGCCCGCACCCTTGCCGGTGTCCTTGACGCCGGTCCAGACCAAGGCCGGGTCGAGGTAGTCGCAGCGGTTCATGAACACCGTGCCGGTCTCGACGCGGTTGCCGATCGCCACGGCATGCTCGGTATCGCGCGTCCAGATCGAAGCGGTCAGCCCGTAGGGACTGTCGTTCATCAGCGCGATCGCCTCTTCGTCGTTGCGCACCTTCATGATGCCGACGATCGGGCCAAAGCTTTCCTCGCGCATGACGCTCATCTGATGATCGACTTCTGTCAGCACCTCAGGTGCCAGATAAGGCGAACCAGCCTTGTCGTTAGCCACCTTCATGTTGATGTGCGCCTTGGCACCCTTGCGCAGCGCTTCCGCCTTCTGTTCACGGATCAGGTCAGCAAAGCGCGCCTGCGCCATCGGTCCCATCGTCGTCGCCTGATCGAGCGGATTGCCGACGACATAGTTCTTTGTCTCGGCGATGAAGCCTTCGACGAATTCGTCATAGACCTTCTCGTGCACATAAACGCGTTCGATGCCGCAGCAGCACTGGCCGGAATTGTAGAAGGCGCCGTCGACCAGATTGGCGACCGCATGGTCCATCTTGGCGTCGGGCAGCACATAGGCCGGATCCTTGCCGCCAAGCTCGAGGCCGAGCGTCATGAAGGTGCCCGCCGCCGCCTTTTCGATGGCGCGGCCGCCGCCGACCGAACCGGTGAAATTGACGTGGTCGATCTTGCCCGAGCCGAGCAGCCTTTCGGTCTGGGCGTGGTTCAGCACGACATTCTGGAACACGCCCTTGGGCAGGCCGATCTTGTCGAAAGCCTGCTGAAAGCGCTCGCCGACCAGCAGCGTCTGCGCCGCATGCTTCAGGATCACGGTGTTGCCGGCCATCAGCGCCGGCACGATGGTGTTGACGGCGGTCAGATAGGGATAATTCCACGGCGCGATCACCATGACGACGCCGAGCGGGTCTTTCTTCACATAGCGGCGGAAACCGTCCTTGGGGTTGGAGGCCGGCACCGATTTGAGCGCCTGCTCGGCGATCTCGACCATGTAGTTGGTGCGTTCCCTGACGCCGCCGAATTCGCCGCCATAGCGCACGGGCCGCCCCATCTGCCAGGCGATTTCCGGCACGATCTCGTCGGTCATCGCGACCAGCGCTTCCAGCATAGCCAACATGTACTTGCCGCGCTCGACGATAGGTGTCTCAGCCCACTTCTCTTGCGCCGCCTTGGCGCGTTCCACTGCGGCGTTGATCGCCTGGTCTGTAGCAATCGGCCGCTCGGCATAGATCGAGCCATCGACGGGGGTAATGAGTTTGACCGTCTCGGTCATTTTGTAAGTCCTCGTATTCTACAACAAAATCGTGTGGCCTGGCGCTGCCCCTCATCTGCCTGCCGACAGCCTCTCCCCACGGGGAAAGGCTAAGAGTGAAGGGGTGGCGCCGACGAACCGCCGATACCTAATACCGCTCGAAACCTCTGTGCAGTTCCCAATCCGTAATCCGGCGGTCGTATTCGAACTGCTCCCACTTTGCGGTGTGGACATAGTGTTCGAGCACATCCTCGCCGAGCGCCTGCTTGAGCATCTTCGACTTCGCCAGCGTGTCGGTGGCATCGCGCAGCGTCTTCGGAATCTCCGGCAGGCGAGATGCCTGATAGGCATCGCCGACGAACGGCTTCTGCAATTCCAGCTTTTCGTCGATGCCGGCAAGGCCGGCGGCGATCAGGGCTGCGAAAGCAAGATACGGGTTGAGGTCGGCGCCACCGATGCGGCATTCCATGCGGATGCCCTTGGTGCCCTCGCCGCACAGGCGGAAGCCTGCGGTGCGGTTGTCTTCGCTCCACATGATCTTGGTCGGCGCGAAGGTGCCGGCCTGGAAGCGCTTGTAGGAGTTGATATAGGGCGCCAGGAACCAGGTGAATTCCTTGGCGTATTTGAGCTGGCCGGCGGCCCATTGCTGGCCGAGTGTCGACAGCGTCCAGTCGGCCTTTTTGTCGAAGAACAGCGGTGTCTTGCCGTCGGCGCTCCACAGCGAATTGTGGATGTGGCTGGAATTGCCGGCGAGCCCGTAATTATACTTGGACATGAACGAAATCGCCTTGCCCTCGGACTCGGCGATTTCCTTGGCGCCGTTCTTCAGGATGACGTGGCGGTCGGCCATGTCGAGCGCCTCGGCATAGCGCACATTGATCTCTTCCTGGCCCGGACCCCACTCGCCCTTGGAATTCTCGATCGGAATGCCGGCCGCTTCCATTTCGTTGCGAAGCCGGCGCATGACGCCTTCTTCCTTGGTGGTGATGCCGATCTGGTAGTCGCCGATATAGGGCGATGCGGTGTCGAGACCTTGCCAGTGCTTCTTGCGGGCCGAATCGTAGGTCTCGTTGAACAGATAGAATTCGAGCTCGGATGCGAAATAGCCGATATAGCCGCGCTCGCTCAGCCGCTTGACCTGCTTCTTCAAGATGGCGCGCGGCGAATGCGGCAGGTCGTCATGCGTGTGGTGGTCGAGCACGTCGCAGATCACGAGCGCGGTCTTTTCCAGCCAGGGAATGCGCCGCAGCGTGGCGAGATCCGGCTTCATGACGAAATCGCCATAGCCCTTCGACCAACTCGCCGCCTTGTAACCCGGCACCGGCTCCATATCGATGTCGGCGGCCAGCAGATAATTGCATCCATGCGTTTCGTCATGCGCGGAATCGACGAAGTACTGCGCCAGGAAGCGTTTTCCCGCCAGCCGTCCCTGCATGTCGACGATGCAGGCCAGCACGGTGTCGATCTCACCGCTGGAGACCGCTTTCTTCAACTGATCGAACGAGAAATTTCCGGCCATTCCTTTGGCACTCCAGCGCTTGGGCTTTGAATGAGTTGAACGAAACCATGGCCGGCACGATGCCGGCCATGGCCATGATGGTGGAGGTCAGTGGCCGGTTTCGCCGACTGCCTGTTCGGCCGCCTTGATGGCCGCCTGACGCGCCGCAATGATGTCGCCGAGCGGCGGCCCCTGGAAGCGGCGCTTCTCGAAGCCGAACCAGACGACTGCCGTCAGGATGAAGAAGCCGACGGTGATGTAGAGCGCCCAATCGTTCGGCGGCTGGATGCCGATGATGAAGATCAGGATCATTGAGACGATCGACAGGAAGGCGAACAGCATGAACACGCCGCGCCCCATGTTCCAGGGACCCATCTTGTCCCACTTCGGCGTGCCCCAGGCGAGCATGCCGAGCACGATCGGCACGGTGAAGGAGAGGAACAGGAAGATGACGGTGCAGGAAACCACGATGGTGTAGGCCGAAGTGCCTGCGACCGAAACCAGCGTCGAACCCCAGACGAACAGCACCGACAGGATCGAAGCCGTCCAGATCGCCGCCACCGGCGTGCGGTAGGTCGGGCTGACCTTGGCGAGTGCCGCCGAACCCGGCAGGCCGCCGTCACGCGAGAAGGCGAAGATCATGCGCGAGGCAGACGTCACCGTGGCAAGGCCGCACAGCAGCTGCGCGACGAACACGACGAGGTAGACGAACTCCTTGATGCCGGGGCTTACACGCTGGTCGAAGGCCCAGAAGAACACGTTCCAGCCCTGCTTGGCGGCATCGTCCATGTTCGGGATCATCAGCACGAAGGCGGCCAGGAACAGATAGCCGAAAACGGCCGACCAGATCACCGACATGACCATGGCGCGCGGCACGGAAGAAGCCGCCTTGATGGTTTCCTCCGAGGTGTGCGCGGAAGCGTCATAACCGGTGATCGTGTAGATCGGCAGCAACAGTCCGAGCGCGAACACCCAGGCATTCGAGACGGATGGCCACACGCCGGCGCCTGCGTCCCCGGAATAGTTCTTGAAGGTGAAGAGACGGCTGAAATCCCAGGTCTCAGCGGAAGCCAGGCAGACGATGGCGATCAGGATCGAGCCGAAGAAGATGAGATAGCCCGAGAAATCGGTCAGCTTCGCCGTCAGCTTGATGCCGAGATGGTTGATCAGCGCCTGCGCGCCGGTGATGATGATCAGAAAGATCATCTGGTTTGTCAGCGTGCCTTCGATTCCGAGCGTCGGGCCGAAAGCGCCGATGAAAAACGTCCAGGTGCCGACATTGATGGCGCCGAGCACGGTGATCAGGCCGAGCAGATTGAGCCATGCGGTGACCCAGCCGGTGCCGCGGTTGCCGAGGATCGAACCCCAGTGATAGAGGCCGCCGGCCGTCGGATAGGCCGAGCTGATCTGCGACATGGCGACCGCAAAGGTCAGCGAAACGAAGCAGCCGACCAGCCAGCCGATGCCGATGCCGATGCCGCCGGCGCCGGAGGTGGCCTGGGCCAGCGAATTGATGCCGCCCGACAGGATGCAGATGATGGAGAAGGAAACGGCGAAGTTCGAAAAGCGACTGAGGCGCCGCTCCAATTCCTGGGCATAGCCCATGCTGTGGAGGTGCTTTACGTCCTCCGCCTTGTCAACTTCAGTATAACCCGGTGCTGCCATTTTAGTGTCCCCTGTTGGTTTTCGGGTCGGGATGAGATCCCGCCCTAGCTAGCCGATTGAACTGACTTTCCGACTGAATGCGATCTGGTGTGTCCGGCCTCCTCTGGCTCCAGATCCGAAAAAATGCCCGTGAGCAGATCCGCCCATTTCCGCTGCCCGGTCTCGCCGGCGATTTCGTCATTGCGGATTTCGATCATCGCGCAGGGCAGTCCGCGCGAGCGCGCATGCCGTTCCAGCGTGAAATAGACGCGGTCATCAGGTGAATACGGCTCGTTGACCCCGACGGTGACACCGGAAAGCCGCTTCAGCGCCGATATCAGCGGCGCCGCCAGCCGGCGATCCTCGTCATGGATGATGCCGATATGCCAGGGCCGGTTGCGGCCCTTGTATACCGGCGTGAAGGAATGGACCGAAACCAGCCGCGTTTCCTGACCGTGTGACAGCCTGTGGCTGATGATATCCGCAATCGTATCGTGGAAAGGGCGCCACGAAAGCGCGACACGCGCGGCACGCTCACTTTCCGACAGGCCGGCATTGCCCGGTATGGCCGTTGTCTCACTGACCGGCGGCACCAGGTCGGGCGCGTCAAGCGGCCGGTTGCAGTCGATGACAAGGCGCGAAATGCGGGTTTCGACGAGCGTCGCGTCGAGCGCCTGCGCCATGCGGCGGGCAACCGGCAGCGCGCCGGGATCCCAGGCGATGTGGCGCGACAGGTCCTCGACAGCAAGGCCGAGCGTGCCGAATTCGGCGGGCAGGAAGTTCGAGGCGTGATCGCAGGTCAGCACGAAAGGGCTTGATCCGCCGGGGTTCGTCACCCTTACGGTATCAGACGATGCAAGGCTGGCGGGCCGTGCTTTCTCCATACTCTGCCGTCCCCGGGGAGCGCTGTATCGTATGTTACGTATTTTGCCTCATTGCGTCCCTGTGGATGATTTCATACAGTTTGTCCGGCTTTGTCAAATGCGATTTCGGAAAAGACCATCGACCGAGCCAAGGGTGGGGAAAAGATGATTTCCAACATTGCCGAACTGATCGCCGACCGCGTCGGCACGATGCCGGCCAGCGAACGGCGCGCGGCCCAGACACTGATTGCCTTCTACCCGATGATCGGCTTGAAAACGGTCGCTGAATTCTCGGCCGCAGCCGGCGTTTCCTCGCCGACAATCCTGCGTTTCGTCGCCCGGTTGGGCTTTCAGAACTATCCGGAGTTCCAGTCGAGCCTGCAGGACGAACTGGCGGCGCAACTGCAATCGCCGGCGACAAGGACGCTCAATCCGCCCTCGCCCGGCGGCGGGACCGTGTCGCCGATGCTGGAAGCGACGCTCGACAATATGCGCGAGACATTCAGGCACCTGTCCGACAAGCAGCTTGCCGACATCGCCGCCCGGCTGGCGGACCGGCGCGGCAAGACCTTCCTGATCGGCGGCCGCTTCACCGATCCGCTGGCGCGCTACATGGCCGCCCACCTCGCCATCATCCAGCCGGATGTCTTTCACCTCGCCGGGCAGGAAAGCATGTGGCGTGACCGGCTGATCGACATGGGCAAGCGCGACGTGCTGGTCATCTTCGACATCAGGCGCTACCAGGACAGCCTCCTCCGCTTCGCCGAGAAGGCGCATCAGCGTGGCGTGCAGATCGTACTGTTCACCGACCAGTGGCTGTCGCCGATCGCCCGCCTTGCTCGCCATGTCATCGCCGGACGAACCGCAGTGCCGTCGGCATGGGATTCATCGGCGGCCCTTTTCGTCGTCGCCGAAACGCTGATCGGCGCCGTCACCAGGCAACTGGAAGCAGAAGGCGCCAAACGCATTCGCGAGATGGAAAGTCTGCGTTAGTGCATATGCGATGATCCGAAGCGTTACGCATATTTTCTCAAACGTTACATATATTTAATGTGCGCAGCCCCCGGAGAATTGTCATAAAGACGCGATATCGAGACGGCTTCTTTGCCTTACAATAGCCTCGCTGCGTCTGCTTCATTTCGGGAAACCGGTAGACGGAAGGATTGTTTTACCAACCGGAGTGCTGATGGCCGCCTGGAAACAGATACTTTTTGCACTCGTGGTGCTGGTGGTGGCGGCAGCCGCCTGGCTGCGCTTTTATCCCGGCGCACCGGACGTGCTGGCACGTTGGGGCATCGACTGGGCTTACGCGGCAACGCCCCCGGCTGAAACCGGTGCCGCCAACGCGAGGCAGGCAAACGGCCGCAACGGCAACCAGCGGGTGAACGTGGTCGCCTTGGCGGCCACTTCGGCTGTTATCAACGACCGCCTGCAGGCGATCGGCACCGGCCGTGCCAACGCCTCGGTGACCGTCAATCCTTACAGCTCCGGCCGCCTCGCCGAACTGCTGGTCGAATCCGGCAGCCATGTCGAGAAGGGACAGATCCTCGCCACCCTCGATTCCGAGACCGAAGTGATCTCTCAGGACCGTGCCAAGCTCGCCTTGCAGGACGCTCAGTCCAAGCTCGACCGCGTTAAGTCGCTGCGTGCCTCCAATGCCGCGACCCCGGTAGCCGTGGCTGATGCCGAGGTGGTGCTGGCGGGCGCCAAGCTGGCGCTTCAGGACGCGGAACTTGCACTGCAGCGCCGGTCGATCCTGGCGCCGATCGCCGGCACCGTCGGCATCCTGCCGATCTCGGCCGGCAATTACGTCACCAACCAGTCGGCCATCGCCACGCTCGACGACCGGTCCTCGATCCTGGTCGATTTCCTGGTACCCGAGCGCTTCGCCGCCGCCGTCAAGGTCGGTGCGCAATTGACGGCGACGCCGATCGCCAATCCCAGCAACGCCTATAGCGGCACCGTTTCGGCCATCGACAACCACATCGATGAAAAGAGTCGCACGCTGCTGGTCAAGGCCAAGATCGCCAACCCGGCCGATTCGCTGCGCGCCGGCATGTCGTTCGGCATCACCATGAAATTTCCGGGGCAAACCTATCCGGCCGTCAGCCCGCTGGCGATCCTGTGGGGGTCGGACGGCGCCTATGTCTGGCAGATCGAGGATGGCAAGGCCAGGCGGGTCCCGGTGCGCATCATCCAGCGCAACACCGAGACCGTGCTGATCGACGCCGAGATCGACAATGGCGACATGGTGGTCACAGAAGGCACCCAGAGCGTCAGCGAGGGCGGCGCGGTTCGCCTTGCCGGCGAAAAGCAGCGCGCCGCGGACGCCGCCGCAGGCTCATGACCGGAACCATCAACACCGCCAGCGAGACCGGCTTCACCGCCCTGTTCATCCGCAGGCCGGTCATGGCCTTCGTGCTCAACACACTGATTGCGGTCGCCGGCCTGGCCGCTTTCTACGGCGTCGAGATCCGCGAACTGCCTGATGTCGACCGCGCGGTCGTCACTGTTTCCACCACCTTCGAGGGCGCGGCGGCCGAGACCGTCGACCGCGAACTGACCGACACGATCGAGGGCGCCGTCGCCCGCGTCTCAGGCGTCAAGTCGATCTCGTCGTCTTCCTCGTTCGGCTCGAGCCGCGTCACCATCGAGTTCAACGACGGCGTCGATCTGAATGTCGCCGCCTCGGACGTGCGTGATGCTGTCGGCCGCGTCGCCAATCAGATGCCCGACACCGCCGATCCGCCGCGCATCGTCAAGGCCGACGCCAATTCCGACGCGGTGATGCGACTGGCGGTGACCTCGGACAACATGTCGATCCAGGACATGACCGTGGTGGTCCAGGACCAGATCGAGGACGAGCTTGCCGCCGTGCCCGGCGTTGCCGACGTCCAGGTCTATGGCGACCGCGACAAGATCTTTCGCATCGATGTCGACCAGAACAAGCTGGCCAGCCTCGGCTTCACGGTTGCCGATCTCAGGGCCGCCCTTGCCTCGGTCGCTTTCGATTCCCCTGCCGGTTCGATCACCACGACCAACCAGGACCTGATCGTCCGCACGACTGCCGACGTGACCACGCCGGAAGAGTTCGAAAACATCATTGTCGGCGGCACGACGCGCATCCGCGACGTCGCCACCGTCACGCTCGGTCCCGACGTCGGCCAGACCACGCTGCGCTCGGATGGCAAGACCGGCATCGGCATCGGCATCATCCGCCAGGCGGAATCGAACACGCTGGACATCTCGACCGGCGTCCAGTCCGCCGTCGCCAAGCTGCAGGAAAACCTGCCCAAGGGCATGTCGATCAAGATCACCAGCGACGACGCCGTCTTCGTCAAGGGCGCGGTGCACGAGGTCGAGATCGCACTCGGCCTGTCCGTGACCATGGTGCTGATCGTCATCTATGTGTTTCTCCTCGACTGGCGCGCGACGCTGATCCCCGGCCTGTCGATGCCGGTCGCCATGATCGGCACCATCGCTGCCATCTATCTGGCCGGCTTCTCGGTCAACATCCTGACCCTGCTCGCTCTGGTGCTGGCGACGGGACTGGTCGTCGACGACGCCATCGTCGTGCTCGAAAACATCGTGCGACGACGCAATGAAGGCATGGGGCCCCGCGCCGCCGCCGTGCTTGGCGCGCAGGAAGTGTTTTTCGCCGTCATTGCCACCACCTTGACGCTGGTCGCCGTCTTCGTGCCGATTTCGTTCCTGCCCGGCCAGACCGGCGGCCTGTTCCGCGAATTCGGCTTCGTGCTTGCCATGTCGGTGCTATTGTCCTGCGTTGTGGCGCTGACGCTGTGCCCGATGCTCGCCTCGCGCATGCTGACCAGCGCATCGCTCCACCACGAAGGGGGCCATGGCATCGGCGCCCGCATCGGCGGCGCGCTCAATACGGCCTACAAGCGCGGCCTACACGCCTGCCTCGACGCGCCATGGATCGTGCTTCTGGTCGCGGTGCTGTTTGCCGGCACCGCCTTCACGCTGTTCGGCACCATCCGCCAGGAGCTGACGCCGACCGAGGACCGCGCCGCCGTGCTTCTGCGCATCAGCGCCCCGCAAGGCGTCAGCCTCGACTATACGACGCAGCAGATGCAGAAGATCGAGAGACTGATCCAGCCGATGCGCGATTCCGGCGAGATCCGCTCGACCTTCGAGAATGCCGGCCAGAACGGCTCCTACAATTCCGGCTTCATGGTGATGACGTTGGCGCCGTGGAACGAGCGCAGCCGCAGCCAGCAGGAGATCATGGCCGAGATCAGCCAGTTGACCAGGCAGGTGCCGAGCGTGCGCATCTTCCCGGTACAGCCCAACAGCCTCGGCATCCGTGGCGCCGGCAACGGCCTGCAGTTCGCGCTGGTCGGCAACGACCGCAAGGCGCTCGGCGACGCAGCCGTGAAGATCATCGCCGAGATGCAGAAGGACGCGCGCTTCCAGACACCGCGCCTGTCGATCGACCCGACGCAACCGCAGCTCGCCGTGGCCATCGACCGCGAGCGCGCCTCCGACCTCGGCATCGACATATCGGGACTGGCCAACACCTTGCAGGCCATGCTCGACGGCAACGATGTCGTCGACGTCTACATTGCCGACCGCAGCTACGGCGTGAAGCTGGTCTCGACCACCAATCCGATCAACGATCCGACCGATCTGGAAAACATCTTCCTGAAGACGGCAGACGGACGTTTCGTGCCGATGTCGACCATCGCCACGCTGACCGAACGTGCCGTACCGCCATCGCTGTCGCGCGAACAGCAGCAGCCCTCGGTGGCCATCACCTCCAACCTCAGTGGCGACTTCGCGCTTGGCGACGCGCTCACCCGCGCCGAGGAGATCGCCACGCCGCTGCTGCCTGCGGGCAGCCGCATCCTGCCTCTGGCCGAGGCGGCGACGCTGGGCGAAACCAACAGCGCCATGATCACCATTTTCGGCTTCGCGCTGGTCATCATCCTTTTGGTGCTGGCCGCCCAGTTCGAAAGTTTCGTCAGTGCCGTCATCATCATGGCGACGGTGCCGCTCGGACTGGCCTGCGCGATTTTCGCGCTTCTGCTCTCGGGCACCAGTCTCAACGCCTACAGCCAGATCGGCCTGGTGCTTTTGGTTGGCGTCATGGCCAAGAACGGCATCCTGATCGTCGAATTCGCCAACCAGCTGCGCGATCGCGGGCTTGGCGTGCGCGAAGCGATCGAGCAGGCCTCGATCATCCGCGTGCGGCCGGTGATGATGACGATGATCTGCACCGTGCTCGGC
>NZ_RZPI01001079.1:0-1067 GCF_003998715.1 Mesorhizobium sp. M7A.F.Ca.CA.002.15.2.1 | reverse complement strand
AGGTCAGGCGGCTTGCGGCACTTGGCCTCGATCCCGAATTGCCGGCGATGAAAGCGATCGGCGTTCGCGAACTGCAGGCGGCGATGGCCGGAGGGATTGGCTTTCCCGAGGCAATCGAACGCGACAAGATCGCGACCAGGCAATATTCCAAGCGGCAAACCACCTGGTTCAGGCATCAATTGGGGCCGGAATGGCTGAGGTTGCACCCCGGTGATGATCTGGAAACCACGATCTCAGCGCTTGCTTCCGATGCAACCTGAAAAGTTTACCTGCAAGGAAAGGTTCCCGTTGTGGTTGTCCAAATTAACCCTCCGTAAGCCCGCCCATGCCATAAGGTCGATGGGCACTTTTCCAACGGGGAGCAGATGCGTTTCCACAAGGCGGAATCAGCGTTTTTCGTCTTTATATTCGTGATCCTGGCCGCCGGCCTGGTGACGCTGCATGCTTATGGACTTCTGCAGTCCTTCGCCGACGAGTTGCATACGGCTTCGGGTCTGGACAAGGTCATCTATCTCAACAAGCTCTTGTTCGCGACCGGCGTGCTCCTGGCCACCGCGCTGTTCTTCGGCATTTTCTTCATCTATCCGCTGATTCGAAAACAGGCGACGGAGGAGGGCAAGCTGCGCGCCATGACGGTCTCGCTCAGCGCGCGGTCGGAAACACTCGAGCATGCGGCGCTGACCGACGGCCTGACCGGCATGCAGAACCGGCGCTATTTCGATGATGCGCTGAAGGAGTATCTCGAGGAGTTCCGGCGCATCGAAAAGCCTGTCGGGCTGATGATCCTCGATCTCGACCATTTCAAGCAGGTCAACGACACCCATGGCCATGACGTCGGCGACGAAGTGCTCAAGGCCGTCGCAAGCTGTCTCAAGGATATGACGCGCTACCACGATGTGGTGGCGCGATTGGGCGGCGAGGAGTTCGCCGTGGTCACGCCCAACATGGACGCCGAGCTTCTGGGCAAGTTTGCCGAGCGCATCCGCAAGGCGATCGCCAACATGTCGGTGCTGTCGGGCAATGTCCGCCTCAAGATCACCACCAGCGTCGGGCTAGCCGTCTGGGAC
>NZ_RZPI01001078.1:0-1068 GCF_003998715.1 Mesorhizobium sp. M7A.F.Ca.CA.002.15.2.1 | reverse complement strand
CGCAAGAAGAGGGCGAGGACATCGAGGTTCTGGAAATGCCGCTCGACGAGGCGCTGGCCGGCATCGCCGATGGCCGTATCGTCGACGCCAAGACCATCATCCTGATCCAGCATCTGAAGCTCAATCCGATGCCTGCCTGAAAGGCGCCGGTCCTCCTTCGCCAGGACTTTCGGGTGGCCCGCCACCCGAAGCTCGAAGGGTGGTGCGGATGAAGGGACTCGAACCCCCACGCCTTTCGGCACTGGAACCTAAATCCAGGGCGTCTACCAGTTCCGCCACATCCGCATGGACCGGCAATCCCATGTGGCCATCATTCTGTCAATGTCAGAGACAAGATGTGGCCCAGCGACAAGATGTGGGGCAGGCCCCGAATGCTGGTTATCGCTGGGATGCGAAGACTGTTGAAAATTGGCCTCGCCTGTGACAAAAGGCGTGTCAAATGTGACGGGACGCGACGATCCGCTTCTGCAGAATGTGATAAGAAGTAGGAAAAACAAGAACTTATTCACATTTTGGAACGCAGTTTGGGAGAGTTTGAGCCGGGTTTTCGGTCAAATCGCCAGGTTCCGTACCAAAAGCCATTCCCGGCAAGAATATACCGGCAGGCTGTGAACGGCAGAGGCCGTGGCAGTCTCATTGGTGAAAACAAAGGTTTTACGATGCAGGTCACCGAAACGCTCAACTCCGGTCTCAAGCGAGAGATCAAGATCACCGTGCCGGCCGGTGACATGGAAGCCAAGCTGATGGCGCGGCTTTCGGATGCCCGCAACAAGGTCCGCATCAACGGCTTCCGTCCAGGCAAGGTGCCGGTGCAGCACCTGCGCAAGGTCTACGGCAAGTCGTTCATGGCCGAAGTGGTCAACGAAATCCTCAACGATTCGACTCGTTCGATCATTACCGGGCGTGGTGAAAAGGCTGCCATGCAGCCTGAAGTCATCATGACCGAGGACGAGAAGGAAGCCGAGAAGATCCTGGCCGGCGGCGCCGACTTCGAATTCCGCCTCAACTACGAGATCATCCCGGCGATCGAGATCAAGGACTTTTCCGACATCAAGGTGACGCGCCAGG
>NZ_RZPI01001077.1:0-1068 GCF_003998715.1 Mesorhizobium sp. M7A.F.Ca.CA.002.15.2.1 | reverse complement strand
GCCTGCGCCAGCGCCGGCGGATCGAAATCGGCGCGGATCAGCCCCTTGGACGGGCTTGCCTTCTTGATCTCGGCGATCAGCGCAAAGGCGCCGGATTTGCGCTTTGCTTCGAGTGCGGCAAGAAAGCCGCGCGGTGCGTCGGCGTCCTTGGCTCGCGCCTTGATTTCGGCCAGCGGCACACGTGCCTTTGCCGCCGCGATCTCGTCGCGCTTGTAGGCCTCGATCTTGCGAAGAATGTCAGACACGTTTTACCCGTTCGAAATCTCGACCAGCCTGTCGAGCACTTGCAGGGCCCGGCCGCTGTTGATGGCTTGCGCGGCGAGCGCGATGCCGTCAGCAAGCGTCGTCGCCTTGCCCGCCACCACCAGGCCGGCGCCGGCATTCATCAGCACGGTGTCGCGATAGGCGCCGGCAGCGCCGCCCAGCATATCGCGCAAGGCTTTGGCATTGTAGTCCGCATCGCCGCCACGCAGTTCGTCCCTGCTGTGGCGCGGCAACCCGACCGCTTCAGGCGTCAGGGTGAAGCTGCGGATCTCGCCGCCGATCAGTTCGGCGACCTGCGTCTCGCCGGTGGTGGTGATCTCGTCATAGCCGTCGCCATGAGCAACCCAGGCATGCTCCGCACCCAGTGCCTTCAGCGTCTCGGCAACCGGCAGGATCCATTCCGGCAGGAACACACCGACCAGCTGCCGCTTGACGCCAGCTGGATTGGAGAGCGGCCCGAGCAGGTTGAAGATGGTGCGGGTGCCGAGTTCGACGCGGGTCGGACCGACATGTTTCATCGCTGGATGGTGCGCGGGCGCGAACATGAAACCAATGCCAGCCTCGTGGATGCAGCGGCCGATGAATTCGGGCGAGATGTCGATCTTGACGCCGAGCGCAACCAGCACGTCGGCGGCTCCTGTCAGCGAGGACAGGCCACGATTGCCGTGCTTGGCAACCGGCACACCACTGCCGGCGATGACAAAGGCCGATCCCGTGGAAATATTGACGCTGTGGGAATTGTCCCCGCCGGTGCCGACGATATCGATGGCGCCGTCCGGCGCGTCGACTTGCAGCATCTTGGCC
>NZ_RZPI01001076.1:0-1070 GCF_003998715.1 Mesorhizobium sp. M7A.F.Ca.CA.002.15.2.1 | reverse complement strand
GAACAGTGTTTCCGCATCGCATGCCGCGCCCAGCGCGCGCAAGGAAGTTGCGGGATACGGCAAATCCTCAGGGTATGCCACCACATTGACGCCGATGCCGACCGCCACTCCGAAACGGCCGCCCTCGAGGATTGCCGATTCCAGCAGGATGCCGGCCAGCTTGGCGCCGGAGGCAAGCACGTCGTTCGGCCATTTCAGCTCGAAACGGTTTTTTCCTTCGCTGCCACCGTCGAGGCCAATGGCGATCCGGCCCTTCGGCACCACGGCATCGAGTGCATCGGCCAGCGCCAGTCCTGCGACGAAGCCCAATGTCGCGGCAAGGCGAAGCTCTGCCTTGGTGATGACGAGCAGCGTCGCCGCCAGGTTGCCTTCCGGGGTCGCCCAGACGCGGCCGCGCCGGCCACGCCCGCTTTCCTGCTTCTTGGAAACGACCCACAATTTGCCGGCGTCGCCTGCCCTTGCGTGGTCCAGTGCCAGCGCATTGGTGGAGCCGACGCTCTCATGCGCCTCGAGCCGGAACCCTTCCGACGCCGAGGTTGGAGCCAGCCGAAATGCCATGCCGTCTAGAAAAACGTCTTGGCGGCGGCTTCGGCATAGGTGCCGATCGGCCCACCGATCAACACGTAGAACAGCACGAAGGCGCCGGAGACGCCGAGCACGACACGCAATTCCGTCGCCATCGGCACGAAGCCGCCGACCGGTTCGTCGAACCACATGATCTTGATGATGCGCAAATAGTAATAGGCGCCCACCACCGAGGCCAGCACGCCGATGATCGCCAGCGCGTAGAGATTGGCGTTGATGGCGGCGAGGAAGACGTACCATTTCCCCCAGAAGCCGGCGAGCGGTGGAATGCCGGCGAGTGAGAACATCAGGATGGTCAGGATCGTCGCCATGACCGGATTGGTCGACGACAGGCCGGCCAGGTCGCTGATCTGCTCGACATTGCCTTCCTTGCGCCGCATGGCGAGGATGAAGGCGAAGGTGCCGAGCGTCATCACCAGATAGATCAGCATGTAGATGGCAACGCCGCGCACGCCGGCCTGGCTGTTGGCGGCAAGGCCGACCAG
>NZ_RZPI01001075.1:0-1070 GCF_003998715.1 Mesorhizobium sp. M7A.F.Ca.CA.002.15.2.1 | reverse complement strand
CGGGCAGGTCGCGCCGGATACCGGCAAAGCCGGCATCCTTGCCACCGTTCAGCGCCATACCGACGACGTCGCGCCACATCGACACCGAAGCGTCCCAGCCGCACAAGGGATCGGCAATGTATTTCGCCACTTCCGCTTCGTCGCGCGACAGCCAGTCGAACAGCGTGCGGTGATTGGGCACCGCCTTGCCCCAGGCCTGGAAGGTGAGTTTCGGCAGCAGGCGCGATGGCACGTCGGAGCCGAGCCGCATCCGTTCCCAGGCAAGGATGCCGAGCGCAAGCTGCCCAAGCGGGCCTTGGGAGAAATTGCCGTTCCAGATTGCTGCCGCGTGAACGCGTGGCGAGTGGCGCAACAGGTAGTTCAGCGCCACCGACGCACCCATCGAATGGCCAAACAGGATGACCGGTCTGTTTGGCCGTTCGCGGGCGATGAGATCATGGATGACGTCGACGTCGGCGATCACCTTGGCGGCACCGTCCCTGTCGGCGAACCTGCCGAGCGGAGCGTCGGACGCCTTGGTCGCGCCGTGGCCGCGATGATCGTGGACATAGACGTCGAAACCGCGCGAGCCAAGAAAATCGGCAAAGCGGGCATAGCGCGCTGCGTGCTCGGCTAGCCCGTGATTGATCTGGACGACGGCGCGTGCCCGGCCATCGGCCTGCCTGACGAAAAGATTGAGCTCGGCACCGGTCGGCGAGGCAACCACGCGCTGCTGGCTGAATGACATGCCGCCTGGTCCCGCCCTTGCTTTTGTCGTCGTTGGCTTTGTTTGCGCCGGCCCACATTATGCGTCAATCCGGCAAACCCGCTTTTCGCGACGATGTTTCTTGCGTTCGGTCAGCAAAATATCGCAATTCTGACATGGAGACAGCTTCAGTCTGTCGCCCACTTCTTCAGCCGGGGATTCTCCATGCGCATCGGTGTCGTTTTCGGATTGGCCATGTTGGCGGCGTCGCTGGCCGGGGCCGCGCATGCCGACGTGAAGATGAGCGGCAGCTTCGTCGCCGACGCCGCCTGTCCGGCGACGCAAGCGATCAAGAACGGCAAGAACCCCGGCAATGTCTCGACCG
>NZ_RZPI01001074.1:0-1073 GCF_003998715.1 Mesorhizobium sp. M7A.F.Ca.CA.002.15.2.1 | reverse complement strand
GTCTTGATCAATCCCGCATTGAAGAACGTATCTATGTTCTCGGCCCCCAGCCCCTCGATGTCCAGGGCACCGCGCGACACGAAGTGGCGCAATCCTTCCACCGCCTGCGCCGGGCAGATCAGCTCGCCGGTGCAGCGGCGGCGGGAATCTTCCTTGCCGGTCTTCTCGTTGATCTCGCGCGTCGCCGGCGAGCCGCAGATCGGACAGGTATGCGGGAATTCGTATGGCACGGCATCGGCCGGCCGCTTGTCGATGACGACACTGACGATCTGCGGAATGACATCGCCTGCCCGCTGGATCACCACCGTATCGCCGATGCGCACGTCGATGCCGTCGCGGATCGGCTGGCCGGTGCTGTCCAGGCCCTTGATGTAGTCCTCATTGTGCAGCGTGACATTCTCGACCACGACGCCACCGACAGTGACCGGCGCCAGCCGCGCGACCGGCGCCAGCGTGCCGGTACGGCCAACCTGGATGTCGATCTTCTGCACAGTCGTCATCGCCTGTTCGGCCGGAAATTTGTGCGCGACGGCCCAGCGCGGCTCACCGGTGACGAACCCCCATCGGCGCTGCAATTCCAGCTGGTCGACCTTGTAGACGACGCCGTCGATATCATAGCCAAGTGCCGAACGTTGCTCCTCGATCCGATGATAATGCGCGATCAACTCGTCGGCCGATTTCGCCCGCACCATCAGCGGACTGATCTTGAACCCCCACTCGGCGAATTTCTGCACCGAATCATATTGGGTCGGAGCCGGATCCGCTGTCGTATAGCCCCAGGCATAGGCAAAGAATTTGAGGTTGCGGCTGGCGGTAACGGACGGATCCTTCTGGCGCAGCGAACCGGCCGCCGTGTTGCGCGGATTGACGTAGTCCTGGCCGCCGACCGCCGCCGACCGCTGCTTCAACGCCTCGAATTCCGCATAGGTCATGTAGACCTCGCCACGGATCTCAATGGTTTCGGGCCAGTCCGAACCTTTCAGCCTCGCTGGAATATCGGCAATCGTCTTCAAATTGGCGGTGATGTCTTCGCCGACGGCGCCGTTGCCACGCGTTGCGCCCTGCATGAACAC
>NZ_RZPI01001073.1:0-1075 GCF_003998715.1 Mesorhizobium sp. M7A.F.Ca.CA.002.15.2.1 | reverse complement strand
CAGCGCGCCAAGCTCGCGCTCGACAAGGCCGATGCGGCTCTGCTGGCGCGAAATGATGACGAACAAGGCGATGATGGCGACAAGGCCGATCAGGCTCTCAAACATGGCGGTTCCCCCAAACCAGGCCAGTTTTCACTGACGTTTCGTCTCACTGACAAGCAAATGCGGCGGCCAAACGGCCAGAAAACTCAGCGCGCCGCCAGATTGGCGGCCGGAAAGATCGAGCATGTTTCGGTGCCGAAAGCCAGCAGCTTGCCGCCGCCATCCTTCAGCGTCGCTTCCGACACCGCCAACGTGCGGCCCTTGTGAACAACCCTGCCCTCGCAGACCACTTCGCCGGTCTTCGGCGTGATGGGACGCGTCAAATTCACCTTGAACTCCGCCGTCGTATAGGCCTCGCCCTTTTCGAGCAGCGTCTGCACGGCACAGGCCAGTGCCGAATCGAGCAGCGTCGCCGCCCAGCCGCCATGCACGCTGCCCAGCGGGTTGAGATGGCGCTCGCTCGGCATGCCACGAAAGACAGCGCGCCCTTCCGAGACTTCGGTGAGAGTGAAATTCAGCTGGAAGGAAATCGGCGGCGCCGGATACTTGCCGTCGACGATGCGCTGCAGCAATTCCAAACCGGTGTATTTCAGGATGTCGGCGTGCGGAATGGTGCCGAGGCCGAGCGGTGAGACCCGGCCAGGATAAAGTTCGACTTCGCTCATGTGAGGATTTCTCTGGCTGCGTCCTCGCCAGCTATGGCCTTGCCGCGTGCGTGATGTTTGCGCAAGGCGGCGAGGAAGCCGGTACGAGCGTCCGGCGGCTCGATGCCGCGCGGCTCATAGACGTGGCGGTTGAAGAAGAAGCCGGTGAGCCGGAAGGCGTCGTCGACATCAGCCGCATCCGCGCGCAGGCCGGAGCCGCGCTGCAGGAAGGCCGGCAGAGCCAGCATCCTGTCGCGCCCTGGCAAACCGGCTTCGCGCGATACCGCGCGTCCCGACTTCCGCGAAACATAGGCCAGGTCCTGTCGCGTGCCGGTGGCGGCGCATTGGCTGAGATCGAGGCCGAAGCCGAGTTCGTCCAGCACCAGCAG
>NZ_RZPI01001072.1:0-1075 GCF_003998715.1 Mesorhizobium sp. M7A.F.Ca.CA.002.15.2.1 | reverse complement strand
CCATTGCGGCATATCCGATGTCGAAATCACCAGGTCGGCGCCCAGCGCCCGCAGCCTGTCGGCTTTCTCGCCGCGCGAGGTGACGGCGGCGACATGGCAGCCGAGCAGCTTGCCGAACTGCAATGCAAAGAGGGAGACGCCGCCCGAGCCGATGACCAGAACCCATTGGCCGGGCTTCGGAATTCCGGCGCCCGTCACCGCATTCCAGGCGGTCAGGCCGGCGCAGGTCAGCGTTGCGGCCTCTTGCCAGTCGAGATGATCGGGCAGCCGCACCGCCCATTGTTCGTCGAGAACCGCATATTCCGCCAGCATGCCGTCCAGCGTGCAGCCGAGCTGGTCGACGAGCCCGGCATGGATGCGGCCGTCGATCCAGCGCGCGAAATAGCTGCCGGTGACACGGTCGCCGACGGCAAAGCGGGTGACGGCAGCGCCGACGGCTACAATCTCACCAGCCCCGTCGCTCAGCGGCACGACGCCCTGGCGCGGCGTCAGCGGATAGGCGCCGTTGAGGATCATCGTGTCGCGCCGGTTGAGCGAGGTGGCGCGAATGCGCACCACGATCTCGTGCGCTCCCGGCTCCGGTCGCGCCTCGTCCCGCAGCACCAGGCTTTCGATTCCGCCGGTCCCTTCAAGGCGATAGCTGCGCATTTCGAACCTCAAATATATAGACTGATCTACATATTATGTAGACCGATTGTCATATTTTGCGCAAGGCCTATAATGATCTCTCCTGACAGAGGTTGACATGGCCAACGACACCCGCACCCGCATACTCGAGACGACTGGGCTGCTGCTCAGGCAGCGCGGCTATCACGGCACCTCGCTCAACGACATATTGAGCGCCAGCGGCGCACCGCGGGGCTCGCTGTATTTTCATTTTCCCGGCGGCAAGGACCAATTGGTCATCGAGGTGACGCGCGCCAGCGTTGCCGACGTGACGGAGAGGCTGGGCGAAGCGCTGGCCGCCGAAAAGGATCCGGCGGTAGCCGTCCATCATATCTACCAGTCGGTGGGGCGCATGCTGGAAGACAACCAGTTTTCACTCGGCTGTCCGATCGCGCCTGTCGTGCTGGAC
>NZ_RZPI01001071.1:0-1079 GCF_003998715.1 Mesorhizobium sp. M7A.F.Ca.CA.002.15.2.1 | reverse complement strand
GACCGCCGGGCCGCGCCTCAGCGACCGGCAGCGGCTGAGCTGGCTACGACTGATCCGCACCCAGAATGTCGGCCCTGCCTCCTTTCGCGACCTGATCAACCGCTTCGGCTCAGCCGAAGCGGCGCTTGAAATACTGCCGGAACTGATGATTTCGGGCGGCGCCATCCGGATCGCCCGCATCCCGTCCGTTGCCGAGGCCGAGGCCGAACTGGAAACAGCTGGAAAGGCCGGCGCCCGCTTTGTCGGCATCGGTGAAGCAGACTACCCACCCCTCTTGCGCAACATGGATCATCCGCCGCCCCTGCTGGCGGTAAAGGGCAACGCAGCTGTTTTCCGGCTGCCGGGTGTCGCCATAGTCGGGGCACGCAACGCGTCGCTGGCCGGCATCAAGATGGCGCGCATGCTGGCAGCCGACCTCGGCCGCGACGGCTACGCAATCGTCTCCGGCCTGGCGCGCGGCATCGACACAGCGGCGCATCAGGGCAGTCTTGCGACCGGCACGATCAGCGTGCTGGCCGGCGGCCTCGACCAGCCTTATCCGCCTGAAAATGCAGGCCTGTGCGAAGAGATTGCCGAGCGTGGCGCCATCATTTCGGAGATGCCGTTCGGCTGGCAGCCGCGCGCTCAGGATTTTCCGCGCCGCAACCGCCTTGTCGCGGGTGCGGTCCTTGGGCTGGTGGTGGTCGAGGCAGCGCAACGCTCTGGGTCCCTGATCAGCGCCAGGCTTGCCGGCGAAATGGGCCGACTGGTCTTCGCTGTACCGGGCTCACCGCTCGATCCACGCGCCGCCGGCGCCAATGGCCTGCTCAAGGATGGCGCCACCCTGGTCACCGAGGCATCGGATATTTCCAGGGCAATCGCGCCGCTGACCGGCATGCGGGCGCCCGACGTGCCGCCGTTCGAAGAGCCGCCCGACTTCTTGGCCGCACCACCGCCCGGCGAAAGCGATCGCGCCCGAGTCATCGAGGCGCTCGGCCCGACGCCCGTCTCGGTCGACGAGATCATCCGCCACACTGGCCTGCACCCGGCCCAAGTGTTCATGGTGCTGCTGGAACTCGACCTCGCCGGCCGGCTAGAAC
>NZ_RZPI01001070.1:0-1079 GCF_003998715.1 Mesorhizobium sp. M7A.F.Ca.CA.002.15.2.1 | reverse complement strand
CGCTCAACTGACGACGGGCGATCTGGCTTCGCGCGCCGTTTTGCCCTTGCCCGGCCGGCAATTGGCCCACGCCTTCACACTTTGAAACAGGATGGCTGCTTTCCAGCGGCCGTCCTGTGGCGTCTGCCCAAGCGTCTGTCGCAAGTCATAGGCAGGGGCTGGTTGGCCGGTGGATTTGATTCCGCCGCCGACATCGAATTGGAGGGAAAGTCTTATCAATTTGTTTGGGTTGGTGCGTCATAGTAGCGACGGCTAACGGAGTGGACGCGATGAAGCTCGATCTGTCGCCGACGAGCTGGGGCAGGGTGATCGCTGTCACGGCAGTCGGTACGGCATTCTTCATTGCCGTGGCGTTCTTCGTCGATTCCTTCAATTTTCCCTATCTTTCGCCCGAGGCCGTGTGGCGGGCGCAGATGACCGACCTGATGCTGCCTTTGGTGCTGGGCGGCTCGTTTCTGTTTTTCCTGATGTGGAAGATTCGCCAGCTGGCCATCGCGCAGCGCGATCTCAGCGTCATCGCCGCGACCGACAGCCTGACGGCGGTGCTGAACCGTGGCGCCTTCTCGATGCTGGTCGAAGCCTATCTCGAGCAGACCCGCAAGCAGGAGCAGACCCGTTCGGGGGCGCTGCTGATCATCGACGCCGACCACTTCAAGTCGATCAATGACCGCCTGGGCCATGATTGCGGCGATCAGGCCCTCAAACTGATAGCGCAGGCGATCAAGGGGCAACTGCGTGGCAGCGATATCGTCGGCCGCATCGGCGGCGAAGAATTCGGCGTGTTTCTGCCCGGCGTGGATCCCTCGCAATCCTGGGTGGTTGCCGAAAGCATCCGCCGGCGTATCAGGGAGATGGAATTCTCACCCGGCGGCAGGCCTTGTCCGCTTTCCGTCAGCATCGGCGGCACAAGCTTTACCGGCCCGATCACCTATGAGGAAATTTTCTCCGCTGCCGACAGAAGGCTTTACACGGCCAAGTCGAACGGACGCGATCAAGTCAGCTTCGATCCGGCCGGAACGTCTCCGGCGCCTGCGCCCGGCGTCGCCACCGTGCATTGATGGCAGAAACTTGCAGAAGGC
>NZ_RZPI01000106.1:0-11160 GCF_003998715.1 Mesorhizobium sp. M7A.F.Ca.CA.002.15.2.1 | reverse complement strand
GCATTGTTCGGCGGTGTCGGCCGCATCGGCGGCGTCAGCGTCGGCAGGCTGCTGCTCAACACGACGATCATGGCGCTCGGCATCGCGGTGGGAAAGATATTCATCTCGATCCTGTCTGCCTATGCGATCGTGTTCTTCCGCTTTCCGCTGCGCATGACCTTCTTCTGGCTGATCTTCATCACCCTGATGCTCCCCGTCGAGGTGCGCATCCTGCCAACCTACAAGGTGATGGTCGATCTCGGCATGATCGACACTTATGCGGGCCTGATCATCCCGCTGATCGCCTCGGCCACCGCCACGCTGCTGTTCCGCCAGTTCTTCATGACGATTCCTGGCGAATTGGTTGAGGCGGCGCGGGTCGACGGTGCGGGGCCGTGGCGCTTCTTCTTCGATATCCTGTTGCCGCTGTCGCGGACAAATATCGCGGCGCTGTTCGTCATCCTCTTCATTTATGGCTGGACACAGTATCTGTGGCCGTTGCTCGTCACCAACAGCAGCAACATGAACACGATCGTCATCGCGCTCAGAAAGATGGTCTCCTTCGCCGATGCCGATACGCAATGGCACCTGGTCATGGTTACAGCGATGCTGGCCATCGTGCCGCCGATCCTGGTCGTGGTGCTGATGCAACGCTGGTTCGTTCGCGGCCTGGTCGATTCCGAAAAGTGAGAAGCTGATGGCGACCGTCGATCTGAAGGATGTGAAGAAGGTCTACCCCAGCGGTTTCGAGGCCGTGAAGGGCGTTTCAATCGCGGTTCCCGACAAGGAGCTTTGCGTGCTGGTCGGCCCGTCGGGTTGCGGCAAGTCCACGCTGCTCAGAATGATCGCCGGGCTTGAAACCATCTCCTCGGGAACAGTTGCGATCGACGGCAAGATCGTAAATTCAACCGGTCCGACCGAGCGTGACATCGCCATGGTGTTCCAGAACTACGCGCTCTATCCGCATATGAAAGTCTACGACAACATGGCCTATGGGCTGCGCAACCGCGGCACGCCGAAAGATGAGATCGACAGCCGGGTCCGCGCGACGGCGAAAATACTGGAACTTTCGGCGCTGCTCGACCGCCGCCCGCGCGAGCTTTCCGGCGGCCAGCGCCAGCGTGTCGCCATGGGTCGTGCCATTGTGCGCAATCCGAGGGTTTTCCTTTTCGACGAGCCGCTTTCCAATCTCGATGCCAAATTGCGTGGCCAGATGCGCGTCGAGATAAAGAACCTGCAGCGCTCGCTTGGCGTCACGTCGGTCTATGTCACACATGACCAGCTCGAGGCGATGACGTTGGCCGACATCCTCGTCGTCATGAATGCCGGACTGGTCGAACAAATGGGGGCGCCGCTCGACGTCTACGAAAGGCCGGCCTCGACCTTCGTCGCTTCCTTCATTGGCGCGCCGCCGATGAATCTCCTGCCCCTTTCGCAAGGGCCGGCTGGTCCGGCGCTGGCTGATGGCAAGACGATTGAATTTGCGCCTGCGAACGCCGTCACGCTCGGCTTCCGCCCCGAGGATGCCGACGTCACCTTCGGGTCCGAGGCACCGTCCGGCGCGCTCATCCTGCCGGCGCTGGTCGAGGCAGTCGAACCGGTAGGCGCCGAAAGTTTCCTTCACTGCGCTGCAGGTGGCAGCAGGATCGTCGTGCGGGTCGCGGGTCGCGCCACCGCCACGGTTGGCAACCAATTGCGCGTGGTTGCCAAGGCAGAAAAGCTGCACTGGTTCGATCAGGCCGGAAAGCGCGTCGGCTAATCAGAAAGATATGCCTACGCTCCACCCACGCGGCGTTCAGGCGAAGACATGCGCCTTTCCCGATACAGTCAGCCGGACGATCTCGCCGACCGCCGGCGCGTCCATGCCCGGTTTGCGCAGGACCAGCGGCGTGTTGCCGATCGCTGCCGCATCGGGCGGATCGGCATTGTTCAAGAGCCGCACCGCGACCGTGCACATCGAGCCGGCGAATTCGGATTCCGTCACCTCGCCGAACAGCATGTCCGAGGTGCCGGACATACCCTCGCGCGACGTTCTCTTCAGCGCGATCTGCTCCGGGCGAAGCATGATGCGGGCGATATCGCGGCTGTCATGGGTGTCGACCGCGATGCGGCCGAGCGGCGAGTTGGCGAAGCCATTTGATATCTTGGCCGGCAGGATGATGGCGTCGCCGAGGAATTCGGCGATCATCCTGTCCTTCGGCTTGAGATAGAGCTCGCGCGGCGTGCCGATTTGCGAGAACTTGCCGTCGCGCATCACCGCGACCTGGCTGGCGAAGGACAGCGCTTCGGCCTGGTCGTGCGTCACCAGGATGGTGGTGATGCCGGCGGCCTCCAGAAGTTCGGCCACCGCCTTGCGCATCGAGGCGCGCAGGCCGGTATCGAGCGCCGAGAACGGCTCGTCGAGAAGCATCAGCCTGGGCTTCATCGCCATGGCCCGGGCCAGCGCCACACGCTGCTGCTGGCCGCCGGAAAGCTCGTGCGGGCGGCGTTTGAGGATCGCCTTGTCGAGCCCGACGATATAGGCGAGCTCGACGATGCGCTCAGCGCGCTTGTCCTCGCCGCGGCCCATGCCGAAACCGATATTGTCGCCAATGGTCAGATGCGGAAACAGGGCACCATCCTGCGCCACCACACCGATGCCTCGGCGATATGCCGGCACCGCAGCGCCGCCGTTGGCCAATATGGCACCGTCGAGCGTGATGTGGCCCTGGTCCGGAGCCTCGAAGCCGGCAATCAGCCGCAGCAGGGTCGTCTTGCCGCAACCGGAAGGACCGACGATCGCCGTGCGGCTGCCGCTGGCGACGCTGAGGTCGACGCCGGCAAGGGCCGCCACCGGGCCGTATTGCTTGTGCAGGCCGCTGATTTCGAGAAAGCTCATCGTCCGGCCATCCGTTTCGACTGGACATAGAGCAGCCAGGTCAAGGGCAGCGACATCACCACCATGATGAAGGCGTAGGGTGCCGCCGAGGCATAATCAATCTCGCCACTGTAGGACCAGAAAGCCATCGCCAGCGTGCGGGTGCCGTTCGGTGCCAGCATCTGGGTGGCGGTCAGTTCGTTCATGATGCCGAGCGCCACCAGGGCCATGCCGGCCGCGGCACCCGGCGCCGACAGGCGGATCGTCGTCGACCACAGCGCCTGCAGCGGCGGCCGGCCGAGGCTGGAAGCGGCGCGTTCGAGTTCGACCGGCGCCTGCGCGATCGATGCCCGCAGGCTGACCAGCGCGCGCGGCAGGAACATCAGCGCATAGGCAACCAGGATGGTGAACAAGGTCTGGTAGAGCGGCAGCGCGATGCGTACGGTGATGGTGACCAGCGCCAGTGCGATGACGACCCCGGGCAGCGAGCCGACGATGTAGTTGCAGCCCTCCAGAAGACGCTGCAATGGCCCCGGCGCGCGGATCGAGATCCAGGCCATCGGCATGGCGGCGACGGTGGCGAGCAACGCGCCGGCGAGCGCCAGGAACAGCGTCTGGCCAAGCGCCAGGCCGATCTCGTCCAAGCGCCAGACAGCGGCGCCGCCGGCGGCAAGCCAGCCGCCAATGGTGACGAACGGCACGCCGAGCGCCAAAAGCGTGATGACGACAAGCAAGAGCAGGCTAGGCAGGGTGGCGCGTCCGAGGCTTGTGCGTTGCTGATGGCGCGCCGCGCCGGAGCCGACACGGGCATAGCGCTCCTCGCCGCGCACCAGCACTTCGAGGCCGAGCAGCACGAAGCAGCAGCTGACCAGCACGCCGGCCAGCATGTTGGCGGCCGGTCCATTGAAGGTCGACTGGAACTGGTCGACGATCGCCGTGGTGAAGGTGTCGAAGCGGATGAAGACATAGAGGCCGTACTCGGCCAGCAGATGCAGGCCGACCAGCAGCGAGCCGCCGCAGATGGCGAGCCGCAATTGCGGCAGCACGACCCGCCAGAACACGCGCCGGGGCCCCAGGCCGAGTGCGGCGGCGGCGTCTTCCAGGGCGGGATCGAGACGGCGCAACGCCGCCGACACCGGCAGATACAGGAACGGGAAATAGGCGATCACGGAAACCAGCACGCCGGCCCACAGGCCGTGCAGTCCCGGCACCATGGTGACCCAGGCATAGCTGTGCACAAAAGCCGGGATGGCGAGCGGCGCCACGCACAGCCAGGCCCAGAGCCGGGCGCCCGGCAGGTCGCTGCGCTCGGTCAACCAGGCCAGCGAAACCGACAGCACGATGGTGATCGGCACCGAGAGCGCGACCAGCAGGACAGTGTTGACCAGAAGCTCGCCGACACGCGGCCGGAAGACCAGTGCCGAGACTGTTTCCCAGCCGGTCTGCACCGCGATCCAGATGATGAAGGCAAGCGGCACCAGCGCCAGCAGCGCAACGAAGATGGCGGCGAGGACCAGCCAAAGCGGTGCGCGTCGCCGAGCCCTTCGGCCTGTGCCCGAAGGCAGGCCCGAATGCGCGAGATCGACCGCGGACTGCATCAGGTCAGACGCCGTGCCGTTGCCGTCCAGCGGCAGCAATTGAAAGACCGCGATCGCGGTCGGGAACACAGCGTGTCGTCATCGACGAATGCCATCTCGAAAAACAAAATCACTCCCGCGGAAGGCGAATTCCCGCGGGAGCGTGGTCGGGTGTCCTTTTAGGACGAATGGCAACTAAAGCAAGCCGGCTGCCGTCATCAGATCGGTGACCTTCTTGGAGTTCAGCGTCGTGGCATCGACCTTCGGCGCCTGCAGATCGGCGAGCGGCACCAGCTTCGGGTTGGAGTCCGCACCCTTGCCGACCGCGTACTCGAAGGAATCGCCGGTTTTCAGCACGTCCTGACCGCCTTTGCCTGTCAGCCATTTCAGGAACGCCTGGGCTTCCTTCGGATGCTTGCTCGAAGCCAGCACACCGCCGCCGGAGATCGAGACGAAGGCGCCCGGATCCTGGTTCTTGAAATAGTGCAGCGCGACATTCTTGCTGTTTTCGCCGGTCTTGGCCTGATCGCCGAAATAGTAATAGTGATAGATCACGCCGCCTTCGATCTCGCCGGCATTGACCGCCTTCATCACCGTGCTGTTGCCCTTGTAGGCGGTGAAATTGGTTTTCATCGCCTTCAGCCAGTCGGCGGTAGCGGCTTCACCTTTGAGCTGGAGCAGGGCGCTGACGATGGCCTGGAAATCGGCGCCCGAGGGGGAGGCGGCCCAACGGCCTTTCCAGCTCGGATCGGCGAGGTCCAGCATCGACTTGGGCAACTGGTCGGCAGTCAGCTTGGTCTTGTTATAGGCAAAGACCGTGCTGCGCGCGGCAACGCCGACCCATTTGCCGCTGGCCGGCTGATAGTCCTGGGGAACCTGCGCCAGCGTGTCCGCGTCGACCGGCGCGAACAGGCCGGCGCTTTCGACCAGCGCCATGGCCGGTGAGTTTTCGGTCAGGAAGACGTCTGCGGGCGAAGCAGCGCCCTCGGCGACGATCTGGTTGGAGAAATCGCTGTCGCCGCCATTGCGCACGGTGACCTTGATGCCTGTTTCCTTGGTGAAGCCTTCGGCCCACGCCTTGGTCAGGCTTTCGTGCTGGGCGTTGTAGACAATGATGCCATCCTCTTCCGCCTTTGCCGGACCGGCGATGAGGCTGATTGCCAGCGCGGCGGCGCCGGCGAGGGTGGAAAGAGCGTATTTCATGGCATTGTCCTCGATTTCGGGGGTCCTGGGTCTGTCACGGCTGCACCTATCGATACATGACAGCTATAGTCAACATTGTTGATGTGCGTCAATCGGTCGCTGACGTGCAAAGGTCGGTGCCGAACGGACAATTCCGCGTGATGCTCACGGTTCGGCGGTGCCGCAAACTTTCGTGATTTGCCGACAGTTTGGCTTGGACATTATTTCGCCGGCCACGTAACAAATCAGCGCCGAGACGCGAAAATCGGGGAGTGAACTCTTGTGAGCGGCAAGGACGAGGCCGAACTTTCCCGGCTGATGCGGGCCGCGATCGCGGGAGATGAAAGGGCTTACGCCGACTTTCTGCACCGGATTGCCGCGCTGGTTCGCGGTTTTGCCAGGCGCAAGATCGTGCAGGGCGGGGTCGATCCCGAGGATGTCGTGCAGGAAACCTTGCTGGCCATTCATGTGAAACGGCATACCTGGCGTCAGGATGCGCCGGTGTTGCCGTGGGTCTATGCGATTGCCCGCTTCAAGCTGATCGATGCGTTCAGGCGGCGCGGACGGCGCATCGAGATCGACGTCGACGATATCGCCGAGACGTTCGCCGAGCCGGAAACCGAGACCGTCAGCGAGCGCGACATCAACCGTGCATTGGACGGTCTGTCGCCGGCTCAGCGCTCCGTGGTCTCGGCCGTGTCGGTGGAAGGGCGGTCCATCGGCGAGACGGCGGCAAAGTTCGGCATCAGTGAGACGGCGGTGCGGGTGTCGCTGCATCGCGGACTTGCCGCGATAGCCAAGCGATTCGGGCAGGGGCGGTTCGGGCGGGAATGACATGAGAACGGACGATCTCATCAAGGCGCTGGACGCCGATGCAACCAGCAAGGCGATGCCGCTGCAATCGGCCTGGTGGCTGGCCGCCGGTGCGGCAGCGGTGATCGCGGCCGTCGTTTTCCTGCTGACCATCGGCCCACGCCCGGATTTCATGGCGGCCGCGCACACGATGCGCTTCCTTTCCAAATTCGTTTTCACCATCGTGCTTGCCGTCAGCGCCTTCGCCCTGATCCGCGCCTTGTCGACACCGGGTGCGTCGACGGGCCGGGCGATGGTTGGGATGGCTGCGGCGCCAGTGCTGGTAGCCGTGGCGGTGGTTCTGGAGCTTTTCATGGTGCCGGAGGCGCTGTGGGGAACCAAAATGGTCGGCTCCAACATGATGATCTGCATGGCTTTCATCCCGCTGATCGGCCTCGGTCCGCTTGCCATCTTCCTGTGGATGCTGCGCTACGGGGCGCCGACACGGCCGGTGCTTGCCGGTGCGGTGGCAGGCCTGCTCGCCGGCGGGCTGGCGGCAACCTTCTATGCCGCCCACTGCTTCGACGATTCGCCGCTTTTCGTCGCCACCTGGTACACGATAGCCATTGCAGCGCTCGCATTGCTTGGCGCGCTCGGCGGACGGTTTTTCGTGCGCTGGTAGCGTTGCGCCACGCTCGCCCGCTCGCGCATACCGATCCTTAATCATGCCGGCAATTGTTTGCCGGTTAGCGATGGCACCGGAATGCCTGACGCAACCTTTCCTTAAAATCGATCCGCCAAGGTTGAGGCGAGAACATGCGTTTGCGCACGGGGGTGGCACGTATCGTGATGCGGCGAGGATTGACCAGCCGAGAATCTCTTGGGCGTGCAGGGCTGGCGTTGCTCGTCGCCGGCCTGGGCGTGCTGGCGGCCTCGATCCTGCTGTCGCGCCTGGACCTGGGCACCGAAGCCTTGAAACTCTGCCTGCAGATCGCGATGGCAGTGGCGGCGGGCGCGCTGTTCCTCGCCGCCCTGTCCACCCGCAGGATCAGCATGGATCGCCAACAGATCGCCGAGAGCGAGCTGCGCTTCCGCCGCGCCATGGAGGATTCAGCGATCGGTATCGTCGTTGTCGGTCTCGATGGGCGCATCCGCCAGACCAATCCGGCCTTCGCGGCCATGCTTGGCTACACAAGCGAAGAGATCGAGACGCTGACTTTCTTCCAGATCACGCATCCCGACGACCAGCAGATCGGGCGGGAGACGATGGACGATCTGAAGGCGGGCACGGTCAATTCCTTCCATTTCGAGAAGCGCTATCTCCGCAAGGACGGAACGCCCGTCTGGGCCCATCTTGCCGGTTCGGTCATTCGCGATGAGACCAGCGGCCGCCCGCTCTATCTCGTCTCGCAAATCGAGAACATCGACGCTCGCAAGCAGGCCGAGGCGCGCATTGCCGAAGCGGAAACGCGTTGGAATTTCGCGCTCGCCGGCGCCGGCCAGGGCGTCTGGGACCTCGACATGCGCAAGGGCGGCACGACCTATTCCTCGACCTGGGTCAAGATGCTGGGCTATGCGGATGGCGAGCTCGATGGCGACACCGACCGCTGGCTGACGATGATCCATCCTGATGATCGCGAGACTGTCGCCGAAGCGGATCGCGCTCATCTCGAGGGCAAGACACCGTTCTTTGAGGCCGAGTTCAGGATGCGCCACAAGGATGGCCACTGGGTGTGGATCCTCGACCGCGGCAAGGCCATCGAACGTGATGAGGATGGACGGCTGATCAGGGCCATCGGCAGCTTGACCGACATCACCCGCCGCAAGGAGGCCGAAGAGCGCCTCACCGTGTCGGCGGCAATGCTTGCCGATGAAAAGGAGCGGCTGAGGGTGACGCTGCAATCGATCGGCGATGCCGTCATCTGCACCGATGCCGCAAACCGGATCACCTTCATGAACCCGGTCGCCGAAAAGCTGACCGGGATTGCCGGCGGCGAGGCTCTCGGCAAGATGCTTGGCCATGTCTACTGGGCGGTCGACGAGGAGACGGGGCACAGGATCGGCGTGACCCGGCCCGCGGTTGGCGTTCATGCGCCCGCCGACCAGAACAGCCGCGCCGTCCTCATCCGGCGCGACGACACGCGCTGCAGCATCCGCCAGGTGGTGTCGCCGATCGTCAACGACCGCAACGAATTCTGCGGGCTGGTCATCGTCTTCCAGGACTTTACCGATGCGCGCGCGCTGCAGCGCCAGCTCGCCCACGCCGCGGCACACGATGCGCTGACCGGCCTTGCCAACCGCTCCAGCTTCATCCGCGCCATGGAGGACCTCGTCGACCAGGCGCGCAAGGACGGCACCGCCGACACGACAAGGTTGGTCGGCGACACGACAAGGTCGGTCGGAGGCGCCGGACATCAGTTCATGTTCATCGACCTCGACCACTTCAAACTGGTCAACGACACGGGTGGCCACGCGGCGGGAGACGCGCTGCTGAAGCGGGTTGCCGTGGCTATTCGCGGCGTGCTTGGTCCAGACGACATCGTCGCTCGCCTCGGCGGCGACGAATTCGCGGTCGTTTTGAAATCGGGTTCGGCAGCCGGCGCCAAGATCGCGGCGCGCTCCATCATCGATGCGATCGGCGGGCTAGACTTCACCTGGGACGGCCGTCCTCACGTGATCGGCGCCAGCATCGGGTTGGCTGCGATCAATGCCAATTGTGGCGAGGTCGACGAGATCATCGCCAGGGCCGATGCGGCTTGCTATGCCGCCAAGGCGGCGGGCCGTGGCTGTGTCTCCGTGGCGCCCGACGCACAGATCGTGGATGGCCGGACAGAGCCACTGGCGGTGGCCTCCTGATAGACCCGTCGCCGCTGAACCGAAAGGCTTGTCCCTGATTTGCGCCGACGATCCGCTCAGCGCGTCGGGACGGGATGCTCGCCGCGATAGTCGTAGAAGCCGCGCCCGGTCTTGCGGCCGAGCCAGCCGGCCTCGACATATTTCACCAGGAGCGGGCAAGGGCGGTACTTGGAGTCCGACAGGCCGTCATGCAGCACCTGCATGATCGACAGGCAGGTATCGAGCCCGATGAAGTCAGCCAGCTGCAGCGGCCCCATCGGATGGTTGGCGCCGAGCCGCATCGCGGTGTCGATGGCGTCGACCGAGCCGACACCCTCATAGAGCGTGTAGATCGCCTCGTTGATCATCGGCAGCAGGATGCGGTTGACGATGAAAGCAGGAAAATCCTCCGAGACCGTGATCGTCTTGTCGAGCTGCTTCACATAGGTCTTGGCTGCCTCGAAGGTCTGGTCCTCGGTGGCGATGCCGCGCACCAGTTCGACCAGCTTCATCAGCGGCACCGGGTTCATGAAATGTATGCCGATGAACCGCTCGGGCCGGTCGGTCTGCGCGGCAAGCCGCGTGATCGAGATCGACGAGGTGTTGGTCGCCAGGATGGCTTCGGGATTGAGCTGCGGACAAAGCTGGGCGTAGATCTTGCGCTTGACCGTCTCGTCCTCGGTCGCCGCCTCGATCACCAGGTCAGCACCCGCAAGATCGGCCATCGCGGGCGCGGCCGAAATGCGGCCCATCGCATCGTTGCGCACCTTCTCGTCGAGCTTGCCGGACCCCACCTGGCGGGCCATGTTGCCGCTGATCGTGGCGATGCCCTTCTCGATGCGGTCGGGCGAGATATCGTAGATCAATACCTTGTAGCCTGAAAGCGCGGAGACATGGGCGATGCCGCCACCCATCTGGCCCGCGCCGATGATGCCGATCGTCTCGATCTTGCTCATTACACCGATCCCGTCCTGAACCCTTCCGCTTGAACTGCGAAAGCGCTCCACCTTTTATTTTACCGCAATCCCGGACGCAAAACCGCTGCGCACTTTTGCTGGATTGCTTTCAGCCTTTGCGGCCTGCTTTTTGTGCGGTGCAAACTAAAAGGGCGGGGCGACTTCGTCTACCCCACCCTCACCATTTAATACGCTTTGGCAGAAAGCGTCAAAGCGCCTTTTGCAGTTCCGGCAGGATGACGAACAGGTCGCCGACGAGGCCGTAGTCGGCAACCTGGAAAATCGGCGCCTCCTCGTCCTTGTTGATGGCGACGATGACCTTGGAATCCTTCATGCCGGCAAGGTGCTGGATGGCGCCGGAGATGCCGACCGCGATGTAGAGATCGGGGGCAACCACCTTGCCGGTCTGGCCGACCTGCCAATCGTTCGGCGCATAGCCGGCATCGACGGCGGCGCGGGAAGCGCCGACCGCGGCGCCGAGCTTGTCGGCAACCGGCAGGATGACCTCCTGGAATTTCTCCGAGGAGCCCAGCGCGCGGCCGCCCGAGATGATGATCTTGGCCGAGGTCAGCTCCGGACGGTCGGTCTCGGAAAGCTTGTTCTCGATGAAGGTGGAGAGGCCCGGATTCGCCGCGGCCTTAACGGTCTCGACGGCTGCCGAGCCGCCCTCGGGGGCTGCCTGGAAGGAGGCGGTGCGCACGGTGATCACCTTCTTGGCGTCGCTCGACTGCACCGTCTGGATGGCGTTGCCGGCATAGATCGGCCGCTTGAAGGTGTCGGGCGATACGACTTCGATGATCTCGGACACCTGCGCGACATCGAGGAGCGCAGCCACGCGCGGCGCGACATTCTTGCCCGACGAGGTCGCCGGCGCGATGATGGTGTCGTAGGCGCCCGCCAGCGACACAATGAGCGCTGCCGTCGGTTCGGCCAGGCGCTCGGCAAGCTCGTCGGCCTCGGCCAACAGCACCTTGCTCACGCC